>CBDEJQ010000030.1:0-9982 GCA_965240135.1 uncultured Candidatus Saccharibacteria bacterium | reverse complement strand
CCATCTCCTTTGTTGAAGATGTAGATATCATCACCGTAACCACCGCGAAGTGTGTCATTACCCGCGCCACCAATGAGGGTGTCGTTGCCATCGTTGCCATGGAGCCAGTCGTTACCGGAGTCGCCATCTATTAAAGTATACTGACTACCTACACTGAGAGAATCTCCACTAGCCGTTCCGCGTAAAACCTGTTCGCCGGCAAAGTCGATGATACGACCATATTCCGCCGATTTACCAACATAATAACTTCTCAAAACAATAAACTCTCCGCTGCTCTTCAGCCCGTAATATTTCATTGCCCGCACAAACTCGCTCAGCAAACCAACACCAGCAACAGAGTCCCGAGAGATAGCATCATCTATTATCTGCTTAGCTTTCTCGAATGAAACCTCATCATTGTCATCAACCACACTATTCACTATATCTTTCAACTGCGCCTGAGAAATCAATGATACATACACAACCTCAAACAACTTAGTGTACGAAGATTTTAGCAAGGGCGCCGAGTTGGCGTTTGGCAACCCTTGAAATTCTGCACCAAAAAATTTCTCCAATACAGCCAATTTTCGGGCATCAAACGTATCGCCGCGGCTTTTCGGATCAACGGAATCCACTCCCGCCCAACGCGCCAAAATATCCTCAGCTAACGCCTCGCGTTTTGCAACATCTTTTTCTGCAATAAACTGATTGACCAAACCGCGCAAAGAACCGGATTTATCCTGCATTATCGCCTTATGTAATGAACCGACATTGCCCGCTCCTTGTACATTTGGAAGCAGCGCAACATCATCGGAAATCTCTACCTGCGACGAATCCACCGAATACACCGGATTACGATTCAGCAGATATTCTCCAGTCATCCGAGTACTGCCATCCGCCAAAGTAAACGTTCCTGTTCGCACTTGGATGTTATTAGCGCCGTCGGTCACGCCAGTGTTGTTATACGACAAACCAATGGACACAATCCCCAAATCAACCAACTGCTTTAATTCGCCAGCGGAAGCAATACCGTCGCCGTCAGAATCTTGCCAAATCCGCAGCAGTGTATATATCGCATCATTGCTATCGATCTTGCCGTCCTTGTTGTTGTCATACTCTGCCAATGCCGTAAAACCGCTTGATGCCAACGTTTTGCTATCTTTCATTAACGTACGGTCGCCGAACAACTCATTGCCGCCATTAATTATCCCGTCGCCGTTTTTATCATATACCAGCAAGCCTTCTTTGGCACCAACCCACGAGGTTTTTTCAGCGAAGCCATTATTGTCCAAGTCAAAGAACGCATTTGAATCATCAATCGACACTGTCGTTATTCCGTCGCCGTCCAAATCAAACACCAGCGGATCAATACGGCGATTTTGCTCGGCTTGAGCTTTCTGAAAAATAACCTCAATATCTTTATACTCTCCACTCGAGAACATCCTTTCAAACTCTTTCAGCACGTAGTTCGCATAGCCAATCTGAGCATCTGTATAGCTGTGCCTAGATTTACCATACTCTTTTGCTGGAGGATTACCGGGCATCCCTTCATATCTACCAGACCTATGTTCTTTCCATTTGTAGAAAGGCAATTTATTGGTCAGTAATGATTCCTTATAATTACCTTCTCTTTTAGCTACTTCAATAACTTTGATAGCTCCAAGAAGCTTCTCGATCTTATCCTCGTCGAACTTAGCTAAGCCGGCTATATTCTCCTCTACGGTATCTGTTATATCACCCGTTGTCCTGTCTATTAGAGTGTCAAGCATATGATACCTTGCAATACCTGAGCCGCCCCCGCCACCAAAGAACCCTACGTATGCCAACATAGTGCTCCTATATTCGTCTCCGTCTTTTAGGCCCTTTTGAATGTTCTCTATTTTAGCAAGATAATCAACATTGTGATTCTTGCCTGTAAGGCTATAGACCTTATACATCAGCATAGTTGTTAACGCCTTGACGTTCACCGATTGAGCTCGCACTCCACTTAATGCATCAACGTGATAAACTTGCCTGCCTAGTCTCATGCCGTAATTACCGGTAAGATCTCCAGAATTAATATGATTCGTTGAATTATACTTATATCCATTATTCCATATCTCAATGTCCCAAGTGTTTTGACCTATACCAACACCGTTAAAGGTTACTGACTTTGCCCCTATATCGCCACTTTCCATATCAGAAGTTACGTATGTCATATACTGAGCCAACCCGCCGCCTAGCGAGTGTCCAGTAAAGCTAACATTGCTATTCTGGTTGAGAGCCTTGAACATAGCATCTTCAGTCTCGTAACATACTGGACCGTGTTCATTTAAAGTGTTAAACACAAAGTCTTTTGCTTGTTGAAATTGGCGAATAAATGCCTGTGGAACGAAAGACGCTATTTGTATGTCCGTGCCCCAATCTTTTATATTATTAGTACCACGAAAGGCAAACACTATCTCACCTGTTTCGGGGTTTTGAAAAGCAGTACAAGAAAAGGGGATAGAGTGAGTAACAACTTCTTTTCGTTTATACCCGCGATAATTCACGACTTTTACCTCACTGACACTAGACGGGGACTGGGCTATAAGTTTCCAGGAGCGAAGTGGATTAGAAGGATCTTGGAGGGCGGAGAGTTCAGGGCTATTAATATCTTTTTCTGAAATGACTTTATCTCCTATGAGCTGGGCTATGTTTTTCCCTATTGCTAATTTATCAAAATCTAAATATGCTACAGCACTTAAATTCAGATAGTCTAACGTACTCAACGACATTTTCTACTCCCCTGTTTTATTGATGCAATTGTCTAAGCTATTTTCAGACCCTAAGTCTTTTTTGTCTAAGAATATTGTACATCTTCCGGTTGAGCGATTTTTACTATTGGTATCTATTTTTATGCTGTAAATACCCTCTTCTCTCAATTTCTCTACAATTTTAAATACGTAAGAAGTCTTTTGGCTGTCGTTTGGGGCGTCTATTATTAATCTATAAAGGAAGCCTTCGTCTTTAGTTTTGTTTTCTTCATACTTAGATTGTTTATTGACAGAATCTACTAAACTACCAGATAGAATAACTTCTGCCCGTGCACTATCTGCTTTATAGCCATTGCTGCTACTGGCATTAACTTCTTTTACTATATATTCTAGTTCCTTGCTGGCTTGGACTGACCAGATGGCAGCGATGTATTGGTCGCTACAGTCAGAGGGATTTAAATAGCTGCAATCGATGTCAAATTTTAGTTTTGGGTTTGACAATAGGTATGCTTGCGACATCCATATACCGTTGACCCCAAAACCTCCGTGTTTATGCTCGGGTCTTTCGACCTTAAAGTCTTCTTTATATTTATTTTTCAGATACTCAGACATCCCATTCTGAGCATTAGATATTTTATTTTCATTTTTGACATGTAAGACAATCGCTATAACAATAATAAGTGTAATCATACTACAGATGGCAGTCAATAATCTGTACGATTTACTTCTCTTTACTTTATCATATTTTGCCATCACCCCCTCCGGTTACTTTCTAGATATTCTTATTCTAGCTTAAGCATAACTTATATACAAGAAGACCTTGTTATATAACGCCTAACCTTCTAATGGAAAAGAGAGCTTGAAGATATTTTGACAAATGTACGTCCAAAATACTTCTGGCATAGCCATAAAACACAGCATTTAATATCAGATATTGCTCATTAGTTATGTTCACTCCACCTCCTCTTTATATATTTATCTACGTCACTCGAAGATTCTATATTGCTAATGTCCTGATCCTCCAGCCATAGTTCATGTAGTGAATCATGATAGTCTATAGCCAGCATTACGCCCATTTGCTTTCTTATTTCAGAAGTCACTCTATATATATGCTCTGACAAATCATCAAAATTAACGTCATTTTCTAAAGATATTGTCATATATATTTTTCTGCCAAATTTATTAAATGCATCTTTATATGAGGGTATGTTTTTCGTAATAGCTCTGCCAACCTCTATATTGCTGTTTATTCTTATTGATTTAAGTCTAGCTCTACCGCCAAACTGCTTGCTAACTAGGTTAGCTATATCATTCCTACACTCTCTTTCCCAAATACGATCTGGATAGGTATCAGAGTAAGCACTCTCGCCTTTTCTATAGTCAGCTCTATTCCACACTTCAAACCTCAGACTACTATCATCAACCGGATAAGCATCCACATACGGATCGCCCTCAACTCCAATACCGCCACCCTCAATGCGATAATTTTCTACTATAAACTCTTTCCCATACTTTTCCTTAAGGTATTGCGCCATTTTATGTTGCTCTACCAAGGCACCGCCATTGATGAGCAAGTAGATAGCAGCTATTAATATAGCAGCTCCAGCTATAATCCAGAATTTTAATATACGCTTTCGGGTGGATTTTAGTTTAGAGTGTACTTTTTGCACAGGAGTGTTTTTAGGCAATCTTTTACCGTCCTGGACCTTTCTAACGTTTGCGTGTTTTGTTTTTATCGCGCTACTCTTTATCATTAGATCCCTACCCTACTGCTACTACTATCTTAGCATCATTTTATAGTAAGCATAGGCTCCTTGCAAGATTAAAAACAAATAAAAAAGACCAGTGAGGCCTTTTGTCTGTTACATGGTGACCTTACCGGGAATCGAACCCGGATTGCCAGGATGAAAACCTGGTGTCCTAACCGTTAGACGATAAGGCCACGACTTCAGATATCATAACAAATTATCGTCGAATTGTCTATAGCAAATCAGCCACTTCTCCGCCGTTATCTATTAATGTATAATATTTCCATGACAAAGCAGAAGAAAAAGCGCAATAAAAAATATTCTGGAATGGACGCGACATCTCAGCGACCAAAGGTAACAAGGATTACAGCAACGAATCGTTCCAAATTATCTCAATGGTTTTTTGATCGGAAAAAGCTCATTCGCACCATTGGCATGGCGGGACTCGTTGCAATTGCTTTAATTATCGTTATTTCTGGAATACTGAGTTTATTTCGTTAACGAACCGGCAACTTAAACCCAAAAGTGCTGCCTTTTCCTTCTTCTGATTCAAAGATCATTTCGCCGTCGTGCGATAAAATAACTTTCCTCGCCAAAAATAAGCCAACACCAGTGCCGTCTGGTCGCTTTTTTCTGGCATTTGTGCCGCGGAAGAATTTACCAAACAGATTTGCTTGCTCTGATTTTGGCACACCAATTCCCGAATCTTTCACTGTAAACTCAATCGCACCATTACTATTTTTCAGAGAAATTATTACCTTTTTGTGCGGATTTGAATAGTAAATAGCGTTGTCGATCATGTTCAGCATAACTTGACGAATCTTCTCAGCGTCAGCCGTAATCAATGGAACTTTTTTATCAATCTTTAGGTCCATTTCGACAGACCTCTGATCCGCCACAACCTTAAGTAAAGCAACTTCATCCCGAAGAATTTGAGCAATGTCTATCTTCTGCTTATCGATATTAAATTTGCCAGTCTGAAGCCTAGAAACATTAAGAAAATCGTTTATCAGTCTCACCATACGCTCACTCGAAGAAAACGCTTCTCTAAGAACCGCACGCTGCGTCGGCGTAATCTTCCCCAGATCACCCTCTAGCATCATATCCAGATAACCCTTAATACTAGTCAACGGCGTTCTTAACTGATGTGAAGCCATAGAAATAAATTCGTTCTTCGCCTCGTCCAGTCGCTGAAGCTGTCGATTACTAAACCTCAATTCTTTCGTCGCCTCGTCAATTTTACGCTGCAAACTTTTATTCAACTCATTAATCTCTTCCAATGATAAAGAATTTCGAATCGACACCGCCAGCTCCCCAGCAATAGATTCCAGCATTTCAATATCGCGAGAACTATATCCTAAACTTTTATGTTCGCCCAGAAATAGAATTCCCGTTTCTTGATTTTGATGCAGCAGCGGCATAACAATTTTCGTGCGATGAATATCCAAAAGTTTCTTCAGTTCTGGATCCTTTACTTGATTTGCCAAAATAACTTCCGGAAAACTACAATTCTTATAATAGTAATCCATAATCCTGTGAACGTCTTCCTCAACAACAGATATTCGTCGCCGACCCGCTCGACCATATATTCCTTTTTCCGGAATACAAAACGCCACTTTTTCCGCCTTAAGAGAAGTCGCTATATAATTGCCAACACGTCGAGTTAGCAATTGCAGATCCGCCGTATAGGTTAATATTTTACTAATCTCACGCGTAAACGTATCAGCATCATATTCTCCGTAGTAAAAAACCCTATCAGTAAATTTATCAAAGATTTTCTTCACTGGTTGATATACGACAGCCAAAACCATAGCCAAAATCATATTCATGAGATTTACGTGACTATCAACCGTCAGGCTGCGCTGGAAAACCAAAATTGAAATGACATATGCAGAAATCACGTAAACGACAGCTAGTGCGATTAATAGCAACATATACGAAACGCTTCGAGCCACCGCCATTTTTACATCCATCAATCGATATCTGACAATGCTATACATAATTGCAAACAAGAAAATAATCGTAGCAATTGGACCAATCCATATGTATCGGTAATCACCAAATGCTGGAAGGATCAAATCCACTACAAAGCCAGGAATGCTACATATCAACAGACCAATCATGTAAATCGCGACTTGCTTGCGTCGAACAGGGTCTGATTTGCGCCACGCTATATGGCCAAAACACATAGAAATTAAGAAGAATACCGAGAAAAAAGTTGCAAAAATAACATAGTTGACTGCATGAATCGGAATTCGAGAAAAATCTACTGGCGTGACAATTTCTGATGTATTGATAATAAACTCAGGAACCAAAATAATGTATAGCGAAAAAATCGTTATTAGTATACTAGACGCGCAGATAAAACTCTTCGTTGATTTTGTCGATGGAAGAAACGACTTTGTAGTGAAAATAGCCAACGCAGGACAAAAAACAGCCGAAGCGACATAAAACCATCTGGATGCAGTGTCTAATACTACTCCATTGTCCGCCAAAGAAAACACTTCAAGTCCAGCCGACCACACAGCCAAACATAAACAAACCAGAAAAAACCAGTGCTTCGCATCATGACGACGCTTCGACTTTTTAAGTACGAGCACGCCCAAAATTAGCGCCATCAACGCAACCAATCCTAGCACTAATGCTCGTATCATCATACTAATGCTTATTATAGCATTTTATTCTAAGTTTCAATCGCAAAAACTGTGTAAACGCCGCTCACAGTAACTGTAGCTTCAATAGATTCTTTTGGTATGCCAGATTTTTGGAGCAGCTTAAAGCCTTCTTTAATTGAACGCATCCTAACTTTTGGAACCCACCCCATCAGTCCATGCAAAAATTCTTTTTGTGGGCGATTTACGTTCATATTGCCAGTGATCATTAGTCCACCGGTTCGTAAAAATTTCAATGATTCTCGTGTCAATTGCTTATAAACGCCATCCGGCAAATATTCTCGCAAGCCAGAATCTTCCGCAATATCCAGCTTACGATTGCCCAAAACTCCCTCCAAACTCAAAGGCTTGCCAAGCTTGCTGAATAATCGCTCGCAATGAACTTCAATCTTATCTTCCAAATTCCATTTCTTAGCCAAGCTTTGCGCTGCCGCTAGAGACAACGGATCTTGATCTAGCAGGATAACCGTGGGTGCCTCACCCGTTTCGTCCTTAAGTTTTTTCAGCATCTTCAAAGTCGCCAGTCCCGTTCCGCAGCCAAAACTCATCACCAACATATCGTCAATTGAACGATTCTCTTTTTCTGCCACTTTCTTCAAATGATCAATCGACAAGCCGTTCACTGTTTCCACTCGCTCACGGATACCAAGCGAATCCGCGCAATGCCGAATGACATTAGAAAACTTCTCCGTCACCGGCGCCTGGATAAACTCTCTGACTTCACTAATTCTCTTCTCTACTTCTTCAATAGCTGTCGCTTTATCTACGCCGTTGTTGATTTTATCTTGAATTATAACTTCTGTCAGCGGCAAACCATTAATCTTCTCATCAAATACCGACTCATCCAGCGGACCACTCATGCTCGAATATTCACCTTCTGATAATATTTCGCCTTTTTTACCAGGAGCTCTTAATCTATAAGCTTCAGAAATTGTCAAAAACGTCAGTGCGGAACCTCGCTGATTGTGCCACGGCTGCGAATCGGTCTGATCCTTGCCATACAATAACTTATCGCGAAAAATCTCCAGATAATCATCTATAACATTGCCCCATTTATTTTCTCTTACAAAAGGAATCTTTTCTAGAACATTCGCAATTGCTGCTATAGCTAAATTTTTATGAATAAAATATTTACGAACCTCTTTTAATTCCGCGTCACCTCGCTTCAAATAGTTA
This sequence comes from uncultured Candidatus Saccharibacteria bacterium, assembly GCA_965240135.1. Classification (GTDB taxonomy): domain Bacteria; phylum Patescibacteriota; class Saccharimonadia; order Saccharimonadales; family Saccharimonadaceae; genus Nanosynbacter. The sequence continues at coordinate 1,672 of CBDEJQ010000030.1, read as the reverse complement.
TATATATATTTAATATTATCAGGCTTATTGTATGCGGGGTCGATCTTTTCTCCAATTTTAACCCTACACTCCTTACTCCTAAGATCCTCGATTTCCTCGTTTAATTTTTTATTAGCTTCATGATCAACTCCATTAAGAAAATCACCCGCTTCTGCAATACACCGTTCGTTCCTAAAGTTTTCCATGCCAAAAATTATAACATAGTTTATATGATATACTTAGAGCATGATAAAAATCGCTATCATTGAAGACGACCCAACCATCAGCCAGATGTACCGAATGAAGTTCGAATCGGACGGATTTGACGTTCGCTTGGCCGCCAACGGACAAATTGGCATAGAAGTAGTCGAAAAGTTTCAGCCAGATATTATTTTGCTAGATTTACAAATGCCAGAAATGGACGGCGCGGAGGCTTTGAAGCGAATTAGGTCTAAAGATTGGGGAAAAACTATTCCCGTTATCGTCCTTACCAACCTCGGTGAAGAAGAAGCCCCGCACGATTTGAAGAAATTAGGAATTCATAGCTATATCGTAAAAGCAAATCTCACGCCACGCCAAGTTGTCGAGCAGGTCAAAGCTGCCATCAAAGCCGCTTAGTTTTTTGATTGATTCGCAATTTTTAGACAAGCCGTAATTACATTATCAAACAGCGCAGAAACCGTTAATGGACCAACTCCACCTTTTTTTGGTGTAATAATTACATCATTACGCTGACGCACTTCTTCAGATACGTCGCCAACAATTTTTCCATTTTCCGAAGCAGTTCCCGCGTCAACAACAACCGCCTTAGCCTTGATCATTTGGCTTTTAATCAGCCCTGGAACTCCAGTTGCCGACACGATAATATCGTAATTTATCAATTGAGATAAGTCGTCACCTTTTTCAAAAACCGTCACATCGACGTCAGACTTCAGCCACATCCTCTCGAGAGGAGCACCAACCAAACGACCTCGCCCAACAATTGCAACTTTTTTATTTTTCAAGTCAACGCCATATCCAGCCAGTAGCCAATTGATAGCCGTTGGTGTGGCTGCCTGAAAAATCGCCTTTTTGCGCAGGCCGTCAACATCTTTACCTTCTCGAATACTCTCGAGTAATTCCTCAGTCTGATCAGAATTACTAATCGGCAATTGCAGAATTATTCCTTGAACATCGTCTCGATTGTTCAATTCTTGAATCACCTCCAAAGCGCCGCCCGCAGGGACTCGATGAATCTCCACGTCAACCAAAATATCAGCGCCATATCTCTGTTTCAGTCGCATATACGTTTCAATAACTGGATTTTCGACATCAGTAACAATTGCCAAACGAGGATTAATACGCCAAGCCTGTCTTAAAGCTCGCACCTGTTTCGCCTGGCGCTCCTTGATAAATCCAGCTAATTCTGAGCCATTTAGTTCTCTCATTGTCATTAAGTATAGCAATTTTACCATCTTGAGTACAGATATAGTGTGTGCTATAATTTGAGAAGCTTGGTTTATGGCGGATGTAGCTCAGCTGGTTAGAGCGCTGGATTGTGGCTCCGGAGGCCGTGGGTTCGAACCCCATCATTCGCCCCAAGTTTTACGACAATTTATTCACACCGATAAATTATTTTCAATAAAACGGTAGACATTTTTATTAATTGTTGTATAATGAAATCGTGGGCCAGTAGCTCAGCTGGTTAGAGCAC
>CBDEJQ010000029.1:0-66118 GCA_965240135.1 uncultured Candidatus Saccharibacteria bacterium | reverse complement strand
GTATACTAATGTGCTAACTGATAATAATATTAATATACTGCTGATTACTTTTTTATTCATTACTTTTTCCTAAACCAAGTTACGCTCGGTGATGTTAAACTTTCACTGCCTGCTTTTGGGGCGTATTCACACTGTGAGGCGGATGCTATATTTGAATCAAATCCTTCTATGTTACCAACATAAACAAATGTATGTCCTGGACTATGAGCAACGTCTCCAGGTTTAAGGTCGGCTACGTTGATTGAGCTACCATTACCGAGAGTCTGCCAGTTAGCCTCTGCCCACGCTCTCTGTACGATAGTTGGGCCAGCCTTACCGTTTTCGCCTCCGTAATTATAGTTCTTATCAAATCCGCTGTCGTGTAATAGTGTAGTCACAAACGCGCCACAGTCCACGCCACCTCCAAGACAAGAATCTCCAACGAATCGATTTTCGCTTTTTGCCTTTTCTATAGCTTCTGCGTATTCAGGTTTTTTGTCTGTACGAACCTTTTTTTCTGGCCAAGCATAGCGTTTGACGTAGCTGATAAAGTCACCACCATTTGATGAAGAGCATCCTCCTCCGCTTCCGCCTGTACCATTAAATCTTTCATAGATTTTTTGAGCGGCGGTACCGCGTATATTTTTAACCTGCTCTTTTGTCATGGCTGATTTTTCAAAATCGTCATGCCAAAAAACAGTGGCGTCATCAACTGTCTTCAGGGTTTTTAACAATTCCCATGAGTTCGAAGCTGTACCAAATCCAGAAGCTGTGACCGGTCTTTCCTTTCCCTCTTGCACTAAATACTCTAATTCGAAGATTAATAGTTTGTCATTATCTTCTACTGGAATAGAATCGACCATACCCTTGTCGTTAGGCGCACCACCATATTCTTGGCTGTAATATTTTTTTAATTCAGATGGTATTTTATTAGCTATCTGCGTTCGTCTTCCGAACGTCCACTGGGCGAGTCCCCAACCTCCAGACTCCCATCCTTGGCCTACTTCGTGTCTAGTGGGACTAAATCCGGATTCTGCTTGAATATTAGCCATCACGCCAGCTGTTTGTTCAGCGCTTAATCCTGCGTTGCGTAAATACCCCCAAATCTTCTCTTGATTATCAGATCCTGACACTCCATTAGAAGATGATCCGGAACAAGTTGTTGAATCATTTTCTTTATACCAAAGAATATCGTTTGTTACATACGAATCGGGATATTCTGCCGCCAAAGATACTGGTTGCATAGTAATAGCAAAAGATACAGCAAAGCAAAGAACGATAGATAGCTTTTTATACATCAGACTGGTTCCTTTTATATTCGTTTATAATATCTGTGGGAACACCAATATTTTTTAAGGCGTCTGAGGATTTTCTATCATTAACACCCGTTACGACCGAATTATTTCTTAGAATTGCGTATACGTCATAAGTAGATTTAATTTTCTCGCTATAAATTTCTAAAGTAACCAACTTAAATTCGCCCTGTTCTTTTACTATTGAGTATTTTTTTAATTCACGATTACCGTAGGTACTGGAAGTAGAGTTTAGCAATTCGATGATAGCTTTTTGCTCTGAAGATTGCCCGTGAGTATTATTTTGACTATTTGAGCTCTCGTTGGCATTTTGAGATGATGACAGAATAGTTGTGTATTGACTACTGTCAGGGTTTTTAACAATAAGGAAAGTTACCGTAATACTTACTAAAAATAATACGGATGATATTAATATGACTTTATTTTCTTTATTCATTAGACCTTCCTTGCATACTCCCAGTGCCACTGTTCGGGATTTCTTCTACCTGGTTCAGCCCAGGCAGGATGTACATATCCGTATTTATGAGCGTTAGCCTTCAGCCAATTGTATGTAGAAGACCCAAACGCGCCAACTTCAATATCTGCAGCAAGACCCCAGCCGTGGTTTGATATACATGGAGGAGCTGGAGCTGCTTTTTCCCCTAGTTCTTTTCTATATCTAATTTGTGTTGCACAATCTCGATACGCTTCATTAATTGTTAAGTCTGACCCGTTATCAGCTTTGTACGCTTTATTCATTTCTTCCATGGCCGCCGCAGCTTTCTTATTCATTTTATTGCCTGGCGAGAAAGATAGAGTTTGCAATTCTGAATCTGGAATTTCTCCGTTACTATGGCCTCCCCATCCGTCTTGTTGTGCTTCCTCTAATTGTGGTTCGCCAATTGCCTCGCCATTATCTGGAGCTTTAGCTGTGGTTGAAGGAGCTTCTTCTTCGTCATCTTCGCCATTAATTGATTGGGCAATCTGGAAGTCGATTAGTAATACTGACATTGCGGAAAGCTTCTTGTCGTCGTATTGTTTGGCGGAATTATCAGCTCCGAAAGATTGGTCAGTAATATCTTTATTTTCATTATCTTTATATGTTGGTGCGGTAGATGATGTTGTCTGTGTCGAATCTGTTGGTGCTGTACATCCGCCACTATTGAACCAATATTCACCTTTTTCTGCAGTGCTACAATCTTCAATGAAATCGTAAAGAGGTGTATCCTTAACTATATATCCGCTAGTCATGAGATCGGATATATCTGCACCATCTGGAATATCTGTATCTTTCTTTATCCATCCTTCGTCTTCGGCGATTTGAATAGCTTCTTCTACTGACATGTTGGCTTGACTCTTTGTAATACCACTACATGGCATACCAGCTAAGTTTATTGCTGGATCTTCCGATGATCCGCTACCCATAGAAAAGTCTTTTGCGTATCCGCAATATTTATCAGAATACATACCGCTTGCTGCTTTTGCAGTGGATGAATAAGATAGTGCCATAGAAGGTAGCCTGAGAATATTGGACAGCATTGCTACTGGAGTTTTGCTATAAGTCCCATTAGCCATCATCATATTACCCATATTATGGAATATACTGCCTAAGAATGTATACCTACTTGATGTATCAAATGGACTTAACGAAGCAATGTCCATTTCTTTTTGGAACTCTTCATTTGCTATTTGGATTCCATTGAATTCTGCCAATTGGCTCATTTTAAGTCCTGGTAGCATCTGTCCCATAGAGCCTGCTGAAAAGAATGCTGCAGCACCAACGCCGAGTGCATCTCCCAGGTCTTTGTATTGAGCCTTGTCTGGCGTAAGGAGACTTTTTGCTAATTCTGTGAGGATATTTTTTACCTGCTCGCCAACTGCATATTCGAGTACTTTTTTAATCACTTCAGATAGCGCTGCCTTACCAACCCAGCTAATTATTGCACTTATACCACCAGTAGAGGCTGAGACTGCTGCTTCTATTGCCATAGAGGCATACATGGCAACTGGACTTAATATATAATCACATACACCGTCAGTAGCCTTTTTAACTTCATTGAAGCCTTGGACTATAGGATTCGTAGCTACCGAATATCCTGGAATATAATTTTTGGCGATTCCCGGCTTATTACTATTAACTCCCATTGCTGCTAGAAGATAAGGAGAATCTAGGGCTGATCCTTCGGTATTTTCAGACCCTTCCATTTTACCTCTTTCGGTTAGCATTGTACCGATTGTCTCCATCGTTTCTTGAGAGAATCCACTGCCTCCTGTAGATTCGGCAGCTAGAGCTTTTTGCCCGAATAATAACGCCGTAACAGGCTGGTTACCTAGACCAGAGGCCTTAGCTTGTGATCCAGGGGATAGGACAACATCCATAACTAGACCTAATAGTGGAGCTAACTGAATTGCTGCTACGCCTGCCGCAATAAGATTTGGAATTTTTACTGCAGCACAAGCTCCTGCGCTAATAGTATAGGCTAAGCCTCCCTTTTTTAATTTACCTCCTAATTTGTTAACACCTTCTCTAATATTTCCAATAGCACGCCCTTCTTCGAACTTTGGAAGCTTTTCTTTTAATTTCTCTCTTCTTTCTTTTATCCCAAGTTTTTTATCAATTTTTGAAATGGCACTATTTCTTTTAAGGTTGAATTTACTGTAAAGCCTACTTATATGTTTTCCTGTCCAGGAACGAAAACGCATATTAAATAAGCCTGCCCTTCCATAGACTTTACTGGCAATTTTACGATTCTCTTTTTTGAGCAATTCGTCTTTTAATTTCGATGCTTCGATAGGCTTTCCGTCGTTTACTCCTTCTATTTTCCAGTGAGTTGGGTTTTTTTCTGGATATCCTCTTCCTTTTACGTCCATTTCTTTACCATTAGCATCAACTGGTATTAATCCGGATTTCTTGAATTTCTTAAGAGCTCTGTTGGAAAGTCGTCCTGTTTTGCAGCGTATTTTTTTACTTTTACAAATTCCCGCATCATCGCCGGCGTCAATCATTTTATTCATGACCTTTTTCATGCGAACTTCTTTAACAATTGAGGCGGAGTCGTTTTTTTGGGTAAAGTTTTCCATTATATTTTGCAACATCGTTGCTGGACTAAGAAATATTCCCATAATTCCACCACCTAGTCCCAGTGTTCCAGCAATGGCTGCAATTGGTCCGCGTTTTTTCAGCAAAGACTTGAATGTTACTGGACTTTTCTTCTTTCCCGCAGACGGCTGATAAAAACCGTTGCCTGGAACGGAAGATTCTTGGTTATTAACGGCAGCGCTGGCGGAATCGTTTTGGCTAGGATTTAAGTCCGAATCTTTATTGTCAAACTGAGATTCAAGGTCGTTTATGACATCTTTTTCGCGATCACTTAACTCTGACCCACTGTCAGAACCAGCCGAGATTTGATCAAACTTAGCCTGCTCAGCAGGATTTAATCTGCTGTCAGTTTCGGAATCCGTCGTGTAATCAACTCGTGCCATATTTTCTCGCTATTTTTCTACACCGCTCCATAGCCGCCGATCGGTGAATCTGACGGTTTTATTTGTTGTGATACGGGATTTGTATTGATCAAATTATATTCGGTATCGCTAGCCTGAATCTGGATGTGAACGTGATTTTGTCCAGCAAAGAATAAACCTTGTCCAACCGGGAAATTAGCTAGTCGTTTCTGCTCTTCATCTGTCAATTTAAACACTTGCGCTAAAACGTCAACGGCGCTGGCAGACTGCTTCAAAAGTAGTTGCATTGAGGAGTTGGAAACGATTGCTCGCCCCATTTTACTTCCGACGAAGTCTTCCACGTCCTGCGTGATTGTCGTTAATCCTAATTGATATTTGCGGGCGCGCTTGGCTAATGAGAATAAGAAGTTGGCAGAATCGTCATATTTCATTAATTGCCAAGCCTCGTCAACAATCAACATACGCTTTCTCTGGTCGGTGCGCGTAATATTCCAGATATGATTCAGAACAATATACATCGCTGTTGGTCGCAGTTCATCTTCCAAGTCGCGAATGTTAAAGACAACCATATTATTATTAATGTCAATGTTACTCTGTTGTGAAAATATTCCCGCAAACGTTCCAGAGGTAAATTTGCGGAGTCGCTGAGCCAGACTTGGGCCAGTTCCGCCCATGTGAAGCAAGGTGTCGTATAGGTCGGAAATCGTCGGTGGCGTAGAATTGTGCGTCAATGGATCTGAAGTAATGCCAACGCGCGCGTAAGTGTCGATTAACGCTTGATCAATATCAGCTTCTTCCGCTGGTGATAATCCTGCTACGACTTGCCCGCCAACTCCTACTCCTGCGCCGCCCAGCATTTGCCTGAGTAGTCCGTGTAGAGTAACTAAGTTGGCTCGCAGTGCGTCATCTGCCTCATCAGTGTCAATCACACGCGGCAAATCAAACGGATTAATCCTCGTGTCGCTACTTAAGCTCAATCGAATATAACTGCCACCAACCGCGTCGCATAGTTTTTGGTACTCGTTTTCTGGGTCAATAATCACAATGTCAGCCCCAACCATCATACTTCTTAAAGCTTCCAACTTAACGGTAAATGATTTACCAGCACCAGACTTAGCGAACACGACCATATTGGCGTTTTCCAGAGAGAATCTGTCAAAAATCACCAAGCCATTATTATGCATATTAATTCCGTAAAGTACGCCCTTATTGTCCGTTAAATCGGCTGAAGTGAACGGGAAGCTGGTTGAAATTGCGCCAGTGTTCATGTTGCGGCGAATCTGTAGTTCATCGGTCAATTGTGGAATAGAGCTATTCAATCCCTGTTCCTGCTGGCTGGAGGCCACTTTTGAGAACACCAATTGCTGACCAAAAATAGTTTCAATTTTATGCTGGATAAAATTCAATTCATCCAAACTGTCGGCGTAAAGCGTAATATATAAGCCATAGCGGAAGAACTTTTCGGCGCCAATTTGCAGCTGGTCGCGCAATTCTTCGGCGTCTTGCAATGCTGCCTCCAAGCCTGGATCGCGCACCTTTCCTTTTTCCATGTTGATATTCATGGTTGCTTCCAGCTGAGTAACTTTTTTGCGCAGGTTATTCAGGACAATTTGCGTATCGACTGGATAAATAAACATACTGATATCCAGCACTTCGTCGATGTTAATGATTGAGCTAAGCCAACCGGTGTAGATCTGACGAGGATAGCCATAAACATACATCGTGCGACCATATTTTGAGCCAAGTCGAAAATGGTCAGAATGAAGCTCAATACTACTTGGCGCGATAAAATCACGCAGAGTTCGAACGCCGGTTAAGAAGGCCTGTTCGACTTCGGCTTGTTCACGAGCTCGTTGCTGAGCGGCAATATCAACGGCATCTAATTTCTTCTTTGCCATTATAACCTTCCTCCTCTCGGTGATGGACCAGTTCCCTTAGTTACATAAGTGGTCGTAAGCTCGCTCGGGTCAATTCCTTCTAGCGATTCACGTGACGACGTGTCGGGATTATATGAAGTGTAGAACAACTCACCCAGTTGCCTGGTATTTAATTGCCAACTTTTTACGCCCATTTGGAATAGTCCGTTCATAACCGAATCGACGCGGTTTTTAATTTCATCTTTGGCTTTGGTGTAAGTAACTTGGTCAATTTTTGTTACGGTTGCCTCTTTTTTTCCGCTGAAGAAGCTATTGAATAATCCCTTAGTCTGTTGTTTGAAAGCATTTTCCTCGCCAGCTGGATAATACGGAACGACAACATAAAAACTCTTATCCATAATATTTGCTTCTTGTGCCAGAATATCAATAAAATCCATATAATCGTCCATTAGGACGTTGAGAAGCATATTGTCTTGATTGCGGCGAATTTCAGCCAATCTGTCCAGATACGGACCGATATCCACGCGGCGTGAACGAATAAGAACTTGAATTGGGAAATATAGAGAGTTGATGAAGTTTTGATAACTGAACTCAATCCCCTCTCTTTCGCGTGAACTCATAAGGTCGAAGTTAATTGATTCACATTCCACTACCGCCCGAAAACTGCCATCGCTCATGATAATCATATTTTCGCGCATTTCAGAGAAAAGTAGCGTATTCTGAGTGCTAATTGGTCCTTTTTGCTTCTTGTCGTCAGGGGTTTTATCTGGAGATGGTGTGGTTGGATTTGGTCCCGAACCAATTGCTACTGATGGCTGCTGAGGGACACCAGGAAGAGCCGCATTGGTTTGCGGAACCTGCTGATAAGATTGTTGATTTTGTAACTCTGGTTGCATAAACCCCACCTAACGTAGTGAAATCACCACTTCCTCATCTGATAATTTATTTTCTTGCTGAATTCGATTTGCCTCACGCGCAATCGTTTCAATCGAGAGGTCGCGGTTATTTGCCAGTTCTATTATAGCAGGTGACACCTCGTTTACGCTAGTTTGCGGCGTAGTTGTCGGTCGAGTTTGAGCTGGAGCGCTCGCGGCAGGCCGTTCGGACGCTGGATTTAATACAGATTGACGCATTGTTGGGTACGGATTCATTTGTAGCGGTGTGGCTGGAGTAGGATTATCTGGTTGAGATGATTGGGGTGTTTGCGTAGGAGGCGGCGTAGCAGATTGCTCTGTTTGCATCTTTTGGATAACTTCTTGTCGCCTACGAACATCGGACTGATTTATTAAGTGATTGATATTTTGCGCCGTAGTGCTATTTTCATCCAATATGTCATTAGCTGCCTGTCCTTCGTTGAATAAATCGGCACGCATTGAGCTATTCGGATTATTGACGCCACGAATTGACCAACCCTGACTGTCTACCAGGTTCGCCAAATATGACAATCTTCGCTGGACTTCGGCTTGATCGTAGTTATTGCCGTAAGTCTTTTCCTCGACTTTTGGCGCGATAACTTCGACCAATCTTTCAATTCCATCAGGCTGCCATAGACGCTTTTTTGGTTTTAGCATAAAAGAAATAACTGCCGCCAAATAAACTTCCATTGGCTGGTCTTTTTTAAGAGGTAAAGCTAGCGCTCCAAAGAATAAAATTATCGGTACAGGAATTATTGCCAAAGGTAGAAAAATTGTACTCAAACCGTATGCAATAGCGATTCCGATAACAGCTATAATTAAGAACACAAACTGCCGGAAACTAAACGGCCCGAGCAGTTTGTCCTCCGCCTCGACGTCTTGAGGAACTTTATACACCGACATACTGCTTATATTATATCAAAATATGATAATTATAGCATGTTGCGGAAAATTTCAAATTGCTCTTTAGTTGCATCAGTTGCATTGGCTGACAACCTCTTATCGGTAAGAATTGTGTTGATAACTTTCTTAAGATCTTGACGTTTTTTATTACTAATCACAGAGGTGGTATTTACAGCTTCCATCAATAACTTAACAGCGTCAGCATCCGTAGTCGCTAAAGTTTCTGGTTTATATTTACCACCCTCTAGCCAATTGGCAAAGTAATTCATGAGGTCACTTCTGTTATTAATATCACCTTTCAGCATATCATCGACAAGTTTACCGCCCAAGAATGACGCTTTATTCTTTACGCCAGATTCTGCTAGTGCTGAGGCTGCAGAAGAGTAGAATTCTGGTGGCAATTCACTAAGAAGCTCGGCAACTTCCGTTGCGGTACCGTATTTAATCTGTTCTTCAATTGCAGCTTCACGTACGAATATACTATCTCCAGATAAATTAACTCCACCAGGAAGGGGTATAGATTTCTTGTTCAGGGCTAATCCCTGCCTCTGTTTTGCATCCAATTTGTAGTGCTTTATAATTTGGCGAGCTTCGTCGACCGACTTAGCGTATTCGCTACGGCTGGTTGCTATGGCTGAAGCTAGAGCGGCATTTGCTCCAATTAGGTTGCCATTCTCGTCTTTGAATACATTGCCGCCAGCCTTCTCTCGAAGTTCCTTGCTGTTTATCAATTGCTCTGCAAATTCACTATGCTGCTGACGTTGAGCATTATTCTTAATCAGACCTGCTGTTGCAATTTCGGTTTCTAGGTCTTTAATGTCTGACATAAATTGAGCTTGTTGCGCGTCTCGCCAATTTGAATATTTAGTGAACTTAGCTCGTAGAGCACGATCGTACTTTCCATACGTATCAGTTGGTGTGTGACCCAGCGTAGCTTCGGTGTAGCGATTGTCATCTTGTGCGGATAACAGATCTGCACGCCTGGAAGCCTGTCTGGCGTCTAAGTCTGACTTCTTATACCTGGCTGTATCTCTAAATGAATTCTCGGCATTTTTCTGCGAAGTTTCCAGATTTTTTTTACGTAATCTACTGTTATGATCTGCCCAACGGCGTAAACGATTTGGATTGAATCGCGCCATATTGGGGTTAGCCAACTTCTTGTTTTTAATGGTCTCACGGCGATCTTTAGACCAGTTCTTAGTCCTGTCGTACCAGCCCTTATTCTTATCGTTAACAAATCCAGCGAACTTACCTAATACTCCACCGCTGAACTTCATAATTAGGGGAGTTATAGCCAAAGGTATTATTTGAACCAGCATGCCTAGTACATGCATTATTGCGCCATTTGGACCAGAGGCATTTTGTATAATTATTATTCCCGCCAGTTGAGCTCCACCGAATACTACAGCGAATGCTGGGAAAAATACTAGCATTGTTAAGAATAAATCTCGCCATTTTTTAAACCACTTTTCTGTGCCAGGAAGTAAATAACAAACGAAGGCTAAAGGTGAAATTATGATTAATATAATAATGAGCGCTTGACGAGCGGCCATGATTAGGAGTATGAGGAGTAAAGTTAAGCCAGCTAATGCCGCGGCAGGTACTAGCATTGGTAATAATTCCGTAGTAAGTGCTAGCGATACGGCGTATCCTGCTCCTACCGCCAGCGCTCCATTTGACAGTGCTGTACTGATAACTTCCGACCATGTCCATGTACTTGTATTTTCTCCTACGGTGGATATGGTATTCTTAATTCCCATGAAGGCATCCTGGAAAGCGTAGCCGGCTATGTTTGATAAATCAAGCAAAATAGCACAAATCGTAAATGATAAGTTGACTAACACCGCTGCAATCACTAACCTAGGGAGCATTTTTTTAACGCCGTAATTGCTAATTCCTACAGAGGTCAATTGTGAGTAGATAATCACCAAAAACGCCACGATAAACGCCACGTTGCTAATGTTTCGCATAATGACCCACGCCAGATAAATTCCGCTATTTTGGTTGGTTGTTTCTAATGGCTTAGTTTTTAAGAATTGCTGAAGCGCACTGTACATAAAATCAATACCATCAGCCAGCCAGTTAGAAACTGGACAGATAAACCAACCTATTCCCTGTACATCACAGGAAGTGCTGGTTGAATTCTCTGAGGGAGGGTCAATTGAAATAGTTGAAGTATCGGTTTGATCATAAGTATCTGGTGGTGTAAAAGAATAAACCGCATAGGTTGCGGAACTTAGTGAAGATATTTCGCCTGATGGGAAGTAAATAACTTTAACTTCTTTTTTATTTTTATCTTCATTGATATAAACAAGCGAATTATCAGGTAAATTAAACTTCTTGACTTTGTTATTATCTGTTAGCCTGGTATATTTTTTATTAGAATAGGTTAAATCATGACCATCCCATTTTGCATCTGCGGCATAAACAGAGGTGGAATGTAAGAAAGTGCTGAAAAAAATGCTCACCAGCAATCCTGCTATCAGCAATATAAACCAACGCAACTTCGCACTAAGGAGTTGCCTGTATAAAATTAACCACTCCATTCATGGTTATATTAGCATTTTTGATGGAAAAAGTCAAGAGAAGGTGTCAAGCGCCAACTTTACGGAATGTGCTATCTATTTTTCCGTTTATATTTTTTGCAGTGTTTGGATTAGACCTAGCAGCCTTAGCGGTGCTTATAAAGTTATTCAGGGCTTTCTTAGCTTGTTTATCCAGATTATTTGTATATGATTTAACCGATGTGTCGACTATCCATTTGGTAGCCGCTGCGTTTTGCACTAGGTGTTCTGGTTGTAAGTTTCCAGATGCGGCATTATCTATCATCATATTCTCTAGATCAGTCATATTTCCAACTTCATCTTTGAGTATAGCATCTCCTAATCCATTTCCTATGATATTATTATCCTTCTTTGCGTATGCAGCTTTAATTGCTCGTTGTTTTATAGAGGTATCTGCACCTTTTAGACTACTCAATACATTCATACGTTCTTCAAAACTACCATTAGCCATAGTATGATCAATAGCCGCCGCGCGCATAGCTTTTGAGGCATTTGTGTTTGTGCCGTTGGCTATATCGGATATCTCTTTCGATGTCTTGCCTTGTAACATTGTGGATGCGTTTTCAACATCACTTTCGAACGCTTTAGCTACAGTTGCGCGGGCGCGTGCTCCACCTTTATCCCAGCCCATGAATCGACCGACTGGACTGTTGTCTCTCCACGTCGCAAATTTACCCGTTCGCATGCTTGCGCGTTTTCTATCCATGAAGTCTGAGTATTTTCTTTTTGTATCACCAATAACAGAATTGTCAACACGTCTTTTCGCTACACCCTTTACATTTCCAGCGAATCGACCGTGTGCATTGGCGCTCATTTTTCCTATCTTTGCGCCAATACTGCCCAATGAATTTAGGGAGCTCTTTAGCACGAAAGGCGTAGCGCCTAATGGAAGTATAGACGCCGCCAAGGCTGCAAACTGCATAGTTATCGCAGTGTCATTTGAGTCACTTGTGGCTGTTGTCGCCAATATTGCCCCTGCTAATTTACCAGCTCCATACAAAAGAGATATTATAGGAAAAACCATCAGTAGTCCCCTAAACATCGATACCCATTTTTTAAATAAACTTTCGGTGTTTGGCAGGAGCCAAGCTGCAAATGCTAGGGGCGCAATTGATATTAGGAGCACTATAGCTGCTTGTCTAACTATTAGTATGACAAGCACGACAAGCAGCACTAACATCAGAGATAGTAGTGTTGGTATACTGACTGCAAGCGCTGCAAATAGCACTGTTCCTGTAAGAACTAGAATACCAGCAACTGCTGCGCCGAGACCACTCAATATTTCTGAATTTGAAGACGATCCACCAACTCTAGATACTGATCCTTCAAGAGCTTCTTTTAGTGTAAAGCCAAGGATGTTGGATAAGTCGACGGCTAATTGACATATATAAAACGATAAGTTTACTAATATAGCTCCCACTATTAATTTTGGTAAGATTTTTTTAATGCCGTAATTACTTATGCCAATACTACTGACTTGTGAGAAAATTACCCATAAAAACAGTAATACAAATATGACGTTTGCTATATCACGAAAGAAGTTCCATGCCTGTTTTGCTCCTACCGCGTCGGATCCTTCACCGAAGATAGCAGGGTTAATATTAAGAAACTGTGATATTACAGAATAAGAAGCATCAGCAATTTCCCCCATAAAAGTCATTAGAGGACAAATAAGCCATCCCATTCCACCGATGCCGCATGAGTTTTTTGCTTCATCAGCTTTACTTTTTTCGGTTGCTTCTGCTTCTTTTTTGTCTTCTTCCCTTATATAACTATCTATGTCGTTCCAAGCAATAGGTGTTTTATTATTATTTACCGTATCTTTGTCTAGTCCAGAATTTCCAGTTATACAGTCGGTAAAAGCTTTATCTATTTGTTCATTACTTTTATCTTGTCCGTCTGGACGATTTGCAACGGTTGTGCGAGCGCTAGCTATACATGTGCCCACTAATCCTTTTGTCAAAGTAATCTTAGCATGTTCGTCGCAAGTGATTTTACCGCCACCGCTATCCACGCATCCAGAATCTAGCTTATCTTTATCCGATAGCGTCTTAAACCATGGTGTGTCTGTAATTTTCGGAAGTATGACACCCTCTAGTTTTGATTGCCCTGCTGTGTTAGCTAGCGCTATAGCTCTTTTATCTATAGTACTAGTTTTATTAGAGTTTTCTGTTTTTTTGATGCAACGAGTTTTTCTGTATGAGTGAGACCTGTAGTCCTCGGTTTTATCTTCTATATCATATCCTGCGGCGCATAGGATTTCATCTAGTCGAAATCGTTCGCCGCTTGATGATTCGCACCACCACCAACCTTGGTTTCCATGTAAAGTTCTGGTTTCTCTCCATGATTTGCCGCCAGCCCCTTTAGACGCATCCTTACATGAAGCGGTGCCATTTTCTATTTTCTTTCCTATATCCTCAGCAAGCGCAGATTTAGACATAATAGATATAGATGCTGACATAATAAATAAAATACTTATAAACAAATAAGCAATTATTTTTTTAGAATTATATTTGCTACCACACCCACTAATAAACATAAACACCTTCATTTAATCATATATGAAGGTGTTTATGCAAGATCTGTTTTTTAGTTTACTTTATAGACTTAAAATAGTTTTCTATCTGAGGAACTTGACTAGCTGGAACCTCTTGTCCCTTTACGAGAGTTGGTATTTTACTGTCTTGGCTCACATCTCTGATGGCTCCGATTACTCCTGTAATATACATTCCCTCATCTGTCTCATATAGAGTAGCATTTCCCTGTTGTTCTGTTGCGGGAGTATTTAATAATGTAGGGTCATTCTCTTTAGTGGTTCTTGCAAATACAACCACTTCTGTTAATGTATCTCCTGATATTTCTGGGGTAGTACCTTTAGGGAAAAATCCCTGATATGCAAATGTACTAGTCCAGTTTAAGCCATCGCTATGTAGTAGATCTTTTGTTTCGCCCTCTGTAGTATTAAGATTATTGCGTCGAAAGATGACAGAAGAGCCTTTTTCATCCTTTGGTTCAGCTTCGTATATAGGCGTTAGAGCTGCACCTACCTCAAGCTGCTTAAATAGTTTATTTCCTTGATTCATAGGATAACTTGCTATACTAGGTATCAGATCATTTAGGGATTTTCTTCCTGATCCTACCGTAAAGTTTTCAACATATGCATCCATTATTTTTTCGGCATCTTTTTTTTGCAGAGGATAATCATATTGAACACTGCTTCCATATAGTTTTGATATTATAGATAAGCCTTGCACTGTATTCATTCCCACTTTTTTCATAGTTTCAGGAATATTTTCTTTAGAAGTGTAGACTCTTCCATATTCATCTATATCTATTCTTGCGGAATCATCCTTTATGTTCTCATTTATAAACTCAATTAAAGCTTCACGTGTTTTATTGTGATCTTTTTTCGGATCTAAATCGTTTATTGTACTAACTAATTCAGGTAATCCTGTGAACTCTAAATTTTTTATTTCCTCTGGAGTACGACGTGCCGTTGGCGTTGATTCGGTTGAAGTAGGGGTAGGAGTGCTTGCTTCTTCTGAGCTGCTATATGTAGGTTGTGGACTGTCTTGTTGTTCTCCGCAGCCACCCAGCATAAGTGCTGTTGCTGTGGCGATTACGCCTGCTCCTAGCAGGAACCTCCTCCTAGGTATTTCTTTTGATGAACCGCTTGGGTTATTAGGGTTATAAACCATAACGCTTGGGGTCCTTTCTCTGACATTGTCAGGTATTTTATTGTAAAACTCCTTAGACTTTTCAGTCCAATTGGCGATATCATAACATAAATTGTACATAAATGCAATAAATGTGGAATATTTTTTCATAAAAAAACACCCTGCCAGGGGGGTGAATTATCTGTGGCGCGCTCGACCGGATTCGAACCGGCGATCTCCTCCGTGACAGGGAGGCGTGATAGGCCAACTTCACTACGAGCGCATATCAATATCCCTTATATTATCAGATTACTTCTGTCTTTTCAAGGAAAATGTTTGCTTTTTTCGCTTGACTATTTTACAATTTAGGTATAAGAGAAAATTTTATGACAAAAAGAAATATTGTAATCAGTATATTCATCGCAACAGTAATCGCAGGAAGTATTTTTATACCCAGAATAGCTTTGGCTATTGAGTGTGGTGGTGCGGAAACCTCTATTATTTCTTGTGAAGGTAAGGGCAGTACAGCAATCATTAATATAATAAAGCAAGTCATTAAGATTTTAACTGCTGGTATTGGAGTTGCGGCGGTTGGTGCTGTTATATATGGGGCATTCTTATATACTACTTCCGAAGGAAGCCCTGATAAGATAAAAAAAGCACGTGAAGTCTGGACGAATACTGTCATTGGGGTAATAATGTTTGCGTTTATGGTGGCAATTACCAACTTTATTATTCCAGGAGGAGTTTTCGATTAATGAAAAAGATTATAATAGCGATGTCTTTAATGATTATGGGGTCGTTTGGGGCGAGTGTAACTTTCCCGGGCATTTCTTTTGCGGAAGATGATGCATGCTCTAATAAGGGAAAGATTTTAACGTTAAAACCATGGTATAGCGGCTTAACTAATAATGACCATAACTGTTCCCTTAAAAGTCCAGGCGCAGATACTAATTCTCAAGCTAACTATATTTGGAAAATCGCGCTTAATATCGTTGATGATTTGCTGCAACTTATTGGCTATGTGACTGTTGGATATATCATGTACGGTGGTTTCTTGATGATGACCAGTAACGGCGCTCCAGATAAGGCTGCTCATGGACGAAAAACTATTATGAGCGCAGCGATTGGTTTAGTCATCGCTCTAGCCTCTGTTGCGCTAGTCAACTTTATATCATCAAAGATAGGGGTATAAAATGAGATATATAGAATTTTTTGCTGGATTATTAGGAGAGGCAGGTGATCTTGGCGTGCCAAAGAATAACGATGTAGATATTATGAAGTTTGTTGATCTGGCGCTTTGGGTGGCTGGTATTATAGCTGTTATTGTGGTGATTATTGCTGGAATAAATTATTCCCTGTCCTCTGGCGATCCGTCCAAAACCGCCAGCGCAAAGAATGCTATTTTATATTCAGTCATTGGTCTGGTTATTGCTGCTAGTGCGATTGCTATAACAAAGTATATTATAGGAAAGGTTTAAGATGAAGATTTTTACGAAAATTCTGACTGCTGGAATGTTAATGGTTGGTCTCCTTGGCGTGTTTGCTCCAGCGGCATCCGCAGCTAACGGTATTAATATTTGCTCAAATGGAAATGAAAACTCTGTCTATTGTAAAAATAGGGGCAGTGGTGAGACTCAAGTTAACGGTATTATAAAAACTATCGTTGAAGTTCTACTTACGGCCGTTGGTGCTATTTCGATTATTATGATAGTTATTGGCGGTATTATGTTTGCACTTTCTAGTGGTGACGCCCAAAAAGCTGCAAAAGCCAGGAATACTGTTTTATATGCGGTAGTCGGTTTAGCTGTATCGTTATTCGCATCGGCAATTGTTAATTTTGTATTTAATAGGTTTAATTAGGAGAAAATATGAAAAAATCAATAATATCAATAGCAATTATGACATGTGCGGTGTTTGGGGCGTCGGTTTTATCTACCGCTTCCCTGTCAGGCAGTGTTTCTGCTCAGGTATCTAAAGGAATTGATACGGCTACAACATCGGAAATGCAAGGCAAAAGTATTGACGGTGATAGCGGTCTAATAAAAACAGTAGTTAATATTTTACTTTGGGCTGTGGGTATTTTGTCTGTTATTATGATTATTTTTAGCGGTTTTCGTTACATTACTTCATCTGGTGACGCTTCAAAGACAAAATCTGCTCAGAGTACACTTATATATTCAGTAGTTGGGTTAATTGTGGCTATTATGGCATGGGCGATTGTCAATATGGTTATAAAGCGACTATGATAAATCCATAATTAGTTTTACAAATAACAGATAAAAATATATAATAGTAATATCATTAAACAAGGAGAAAATAACAATGAATAAATTAAAATTAATCTTGGCAGGACTACTGGTAGTACCAACTGTTGCTTTGGCTGTAGCTCCAGCTGCAAGCGCTGAAGGAGACTTTACTCTAAAGGGTGGTGTTAGTAGCGCGCAAGGAACGGGAGTTGATCAGGTATCTACAGACCCTGAATCTTTAGTTAAGCAGTTTGTGAACATATTCTTGTTTGCTGTTGGTGCATTGAGCGTTATTATGCTTATCTGGGGTGGTATTCGTTACACTACTTCAGCCGGTGATAGTAATAAGGTTCAGGCGGCTAAGAATACAGTTTTGTACGCAATTGTTGGTTTGGTGGTTGCAATTTTGGCATACGCAATCGTCAATATGGTTATTGGTAAGATTGCATCAGGATCATAATCTTTCCTATTAATAAAAAAGAGCCTCATCAGCGAGGCTCTTTTTTTTATGGTTAAAAAAATACCGCCAACTTGTGACGGTATTTTCTGTAAAATGGTTTTTTACAGAACTTGAATCTTCTTTGCTCTTTCTTGCTTTATCTTTTCGAAAGTAATTGTCAAAACGCCATCTTTTAATTCTGCCTTAACGCCTTCTTCATTCACAGCGGTTGGCAATGCTAATGTACGGCTGAATTCGCCCCAGTAACATTCCTGAATGTGCCATTGGCGAACATCTGCTTCGTCACCACTAGACAGTGTGCCGCTAATTGTTAAGATGCCGTCAGAAATGCTTACGTCTAGGTCGTTTCGATCTACGCCAGCAGTACGAGCTTTGATAACTAGGTTGTTTTCTGTCTCAAAAACGTCAACAGCCAATTGACCCATTGCATCATCAGCCTCGTCTTCCCAGTTGTCATCGGATCGTGTTGCTGGTGTGCTGTTGTTTCTACTATTGTCGTCGTTAAAACCAGGTAGCAGATCGTCGTTATCATCATCAATAAACGCCGCTGCCAATTCCTGTTCTGTTAGTAATGTATCATCTTGCTTTCGGGCCATAATTTCCTCCACTTTTATAATAGGCTCATTGACAAAGTCTTTATTAGTATAACTGTAATGTGCGTTATAATCAACAGAGAAAGGCTTAAAACGTAAAAATTACAATGTTTGACACGCTATTATCGATCATCGCTCCTCACCACTGTTATAAGTGTGGTAAAACGGGTGATATTTTATGCTTAGATTGTAAAAAATACATCATCAGTCGGAAGTATGATATGTGTGTATTATGTGGTGATTTATTGGAGAATGGCAATTTATGTAAAAAGCATAAGCTCCCCTGTGATATGATCTGGTGTTTTTCACGACGTACGGGTGTTGTTGCAAAGATTATTGATGATTATAAGTTTAACCGCGTTCAGGCAGCGGCTGATTTACTAAGCGAGTTCTTAGACGAAGCCCTGCCTGAATTGCCGCCAGATACAGTAATCGTACCAATTCCTACAATTTCTAAGAATATTCGGCGTCGTGGATTTGATCATATCCGAAAAATTGCTATTAAATTATCTCGACGTAGAAAAATAGAGTGCCGTTCCCTGCTCCGGCGCAGAAATAACGTAACTCAGCACTTTACAAAGTCTTCCGCCCAGAGAAAACGTCAAGCAAAGGAGTTTTTTGAAATTGCGGGTAAAGTTGATAAAAATAAGCGATATATCATTATTGACGATATCTTTACGACTGGCTCAACTGTGTTGGCGGCGGCGGAATGTTTGAAGAAAAATGGCGTCAAACACGTGGAAATTGCGGTTATTGCCAGGCACGGGCGCCCGAAGCTATGAGTGATGATAATGACTGCCGCGATAGATTTCTTGGGCGCGGTATAATTGCTCAGCTAAAATAAGACGAACTAATTGGTGCGGAAACACTAAGTTTGATAACGACCAGACGACGTTAGATTTTTGGCGCAAGTCGCTAGTAACTCCGTAAGCGCCACCGATGATGAAGACAATGTGTTTGTCGATATGTTCGGTTATTAGGTCGGATAATTCCGGTGATGATAAGTTTTTACCGCGCTCATCAAGCAAAATAACGAAGTCATCTGAATTAAGGCGTGAAAAAATACGCTCAGACTCTTCCTGGCGCGCTCTGTCGCCTTCAAAGCTTGAATGCGGTAGAATAATCATTTCCGCAGCAAAAGGTGCTCGTAGACGCTCTAAAAAACGAGAAACGCCTGGTTGAACCCAGGCTTCATTCTTTTTTCCGATTGTTATAATGGTGATTTTCATAATATCTATGGCGGAGAGAGAGGGATTCGAACCCTCGATGAGTTGCCCCATACCGCTTTTCGAGAGCGGCCAGTTCAACCACTCCTGCACCTCTCCGTATCTAACTAATTTGGGAAATTATTTTTTATCAGTTTTCTTTGAATCTTTGGCAATTGTGGTGCCGATAGCGATCCAGATAACACTCAATAGTAAACTAATGCCTGCCAGTTCAAAGAATGAAATAATCCATTTACCAGCTTCATTCCAAGTTATCATTTCAATAATTACTGCTGCTAACAAGACTGAAATGGCGGTTACGAGAATCGTGGCAATTGTTAAAAGTGCATATTTTACGTACTTAATAAAATTCATACCCCTCCTTAGGTTAATTGGTACACCCGGCAAGATTCGAACTTACGACCTCTGGCTCCGCAAGCCAGCGCTCTATCCAGCTGAGCTACGGGTGCATACAGCCTTTCGAAAATCGATTGGCCATAATAAAAATGTAAAGTACTTTCATTGCTATAAAGCACTGAACTTTTGTATTCTACCACATAAAATATAGTCAATCAAGCTATAGCTTTATCAGCCGAATAAATTTCTCTAAGGCGTCTGGTTTAATTTCTTGCATTGGTAGGCGCGCTCCGAGCATGTCGACGATTCTTTCGCCTTCTGTCTCGGAAAAGTAAATAGTTAAACCTGGCGAAAATCGTTTTACTGGCAATAATAGAATCGAATGTTGGTTGTTTTCGTGAATTAATCCAAACGCGCGAAATTCGCTAAAATCGTGTAAAATATCGGCGATGTAAATGCCTTTGGGGCTAATCGCGTAGTTTATTACTTGTGGGGTTTTGTTTGATAATACAAACAAGGCTACAGCCATAATTGGCAACAAAACTGCGAAAGTCCAGTTCTTGAACACCAAAATAGCCAAAGCCATTAATCCTATCAACACAATGACAAAAAACACGTACCACAATTTACCGCGTTGAACCTGCACGCCTTCTGGTGCGTTCCAGGCTATTGGCTCGGTTAAATCAATCCTGTCGGGTGCTAGCGTTTCAAAGCCTTGGTTTTCTGGACTATCGTTCATGACGTTAGTATATCACGATGAGAATTAGTGAACAATTAAACGTTAGTGGTTGATCCGCCGCTTAAAGCTGCGCCAAGGATGAAGTTGATTATGGCGTAGGCAAAGACTGCGACTAATAGACCGATGATTGCATATAAAATTGTGTTTTTGGCGTTTGTGACAGATTCTTTTTTACCGCCAGATATTACGTAGCGGAAACCGCCGAAGATCAGCATAACGACGCTTAAGACGCCGACGCCGAATAGCATAATGTTGATGGCTCGCCTTACGATTGATGAATCGCCATTAGCCAAGTTGGACGGCGTATTGTCGCCGCGTGCCGCGTTAATTCCGGCTGGCGCACCGCCCTCACCTAATGCAGAAACTGGAGCCGTTACTAAAGCTACGCCGAATCCGATTGTAAGTAATCCTGTTATAATTTTAGAAATATATCCTTTTACCATAATTCTATTATACCCTATTTACGATAAAGCTATTAATAATTACACTTCTATGGTACACTAAATAGTGAATTTGGAGGAGTACCCAAGTGGCTGAAGGGGACGGTTTGCTAAATCGTTAGTATGGAGAGATCTGTAGCGGGGGTTCGAATCCCCCCTCCTCCGCCAAAATTCAGAGATAGTACGGAAGGGTGACCGAGTGGTTGAAGGTACCGGTCTTGAAAACCGGCGTGCGGTAAAACGTACCGAGGGTTCGAATCCCTCCCCTTCCGCCAAAATAGTGCTATTGAATTTGAAAAATAGGAGATTCGTGCGAGTTTCCTATTTTTTTATTTCTCTTGTTTGGCTTGAATTGTACTTTTATAACTTGTGCCAGATAGACGATCGAACATAAAACGTCGGTTAAATAACGCTACGGCAATTGTAATTAATACGAATAATATGAATACTAATAACGCAATTGCGAATAGGCAGAGAAACAGTAGCGAATCTGCTTCCTTATTAAATTCATTCGCTAGGTAAAAAAAGCCTGCGGGAATGATGCGAAAATATATCGTGAGTAAGGTTCCTCTGAAAATTGTGCGAATCCATTTTTTATTTTCAAATGTTAGTCCAAACTTTAATAATGCGCTACCAAAAGTTTTACCATTCAGTAGAGGAATTAGGCTAAAATAGAGGGCTAAAAATAGCGAAAACGGAAGTTGGGTTTTTGATAAGGTGTAAGGAATACGGATGATAACAGCGTCGATTATTAGAGATAAACTAACGCGGACTGCAGAAACTCGTGAGCCAGCCTCAAGGGATTTTTCATCTATTTCTTCCCTGGACGGAAGTAGCCATGTCGCAAACCAGCCCAGAAAGTAACCGACACATCCACCTATCGTGTTCTGGATGATATCATCGACGTCGGCTAATCGGTAAGGTCCTGAATAGATGAAATAAAGTCCAGATAATTGAGTTAGTTCAAAGAATAAACTTAAAATAGTTGTCAATAACAATGTCTTTTTAAGGCTACATTTGAAATAGTAGCGCAGGTAAATTCCGAACGGAATGAGCATTAAAACGTTGAAAGCAGGAACATAAAAAGTGGGATGTTTTATCGCCGTAATCCAAGTTGAACTATCTGTTAATACAAGTGGATTGTTCTTTATAAAATCTGCGACGAATGAAAACGGAATTAAATTCAGATTTTCTGCGTAAGTTGTGTGAACGGATTCTGGATTTGGTAACGGTAAAATAACTAAGAAATATACGGTTAATAAATACAGAATAAAGGAATAGAAAATCAAAGTCCGCAACTTATTGACGGAGCCGTATTTTCGATAGTTCGCAATCATATATGGCAACGTGATAAGAAAAGCCAAAATTGGAAAAAGTATCAGCGCGACCTTAATGGAAATTAGGTATCCCATAAACTCCATTATACTAAACATTTTCTCTGTAAAATTCAGGATGACTATTTCTATGCTGGGAAATATACTTGACAAAAAACAAAGCTTATGCTAACATTGTAATCAGTATTCTAAAAATAGATACAAAAAGAAAGAACAAAAATGAATTTAGTACAACAGTTTTTCACCGTTACAACTATGCTTGTCAGTTTGAATGTAGCGTTTGGCGTGCTGCTGCACGATACCAACGTTGATAAAGCATTTTTATCATCTTGGAAAACATATAGCGTTCAAAGTAACGTTGAGGATGAAATAAAAATGCCAGAAACAAAGCCCCATACTCATCCAGAACATGCTCAATTGTCAAATGTGTTGAAAGAAGGTTCAGCGCGACCGCGAACTACGCCTCGCAACAACGATAAGAAGCGATTGCGTCAAAAATATGCCGCTCGTGGTCAACATACTTTTGACGGATATCACCTTGATTTTGAAGGTATGAGTTAGGCTATTTCAAGCTAATCACTTCCAGTTCCGAAACAAGCCGAGTAATGATTTTTTCTTGCTCGGCTAATTGCTCACGAGTTTCCTCGACAAGGTGGGCTGGCGCCTTCTCAATGTAAGTCGGATTTTCCAGGCGCTTCTTTAATCCCGCCAATTTCTGACGTGCTTCGGCTAGGCGCATTTCCAGATTTTCCTGATGTTGGTATAAAGTTTCACTATCAATATCTAGCCATGCTTCCCTGTTTGCTGCTGCTAATCTCAGTCCACGCGGTTGATCTGTATGTTCAATTACCTCAAGCCGCATGAGATGCTTAATCGTGTCTTGATTGTCGGCGATAAGACTATCGTTGCCGTATAGTAATCGATATTTCTTATTCCCTGGCAGCTCGGCAATCACCCAGCGACCTTCAGCGACCAGAAGTTTAAGTTGCTCGAATTGTTCAGCGGCAATCGGATCAAACTTCTCTGGGGTTGGCCAAGCTTCACGCATCAAAATGCCGTCGGTGTAATTAAGCGTTTGCCAAATTGTTTCTGTAACGAACGGCGCAAACGGATGAGCGATTTTCAAAGAAGTTGCCAAAACCCAAGATAACAACGGACGATTGATTGCAGTTTTAGATGATTCAATGTACCAGTCAGCCACGTCGTCCCAAATAGTGTGGTAAACAGTTTCTGATGCCTCTGAGAAGCGATATTGTTCTATTCTAACGGCAATGTTGTTGGCAGCGTCGTTCAGTTGGCGAATGATCCAATGGTCGGCCGGAGTTTGTGGCTCTAAGTCGACAATTTGGTGATTATCACCAATTTGCGCCTCGACAAACCTGGCAATATTCCATAGCTTATTGCAGAAGTTGCGTGCCGCAATAACTGATCCCTTGTTGAAGGCTTGGCTTTGAGCCGGCGCCCGTCCAGCGATAACTCCCATACGCGTTGCGTCAGATCCGAATTCCGCAACCAATTCCATTGGATTGATAACGTTACCCTTAGATTTGGACATTTTTTGATTGTGTTCATCATTAACCATTCCATGTAGATAAACTTCTTTGAACGGCAACTTCCCTGTTCGGTATAGACTAAGCATGATCATTCGAGAAACCCATGCGCGCATAATATCCATACCGGTTTCCATCATGTCAGTTGGGAAATAATTAGCTAAATCGCCGCCGGTTAAGTAATCTGTTACGATGTATGGCCATTGACCAGATGAGAACCAAGTATCAAAGGTATCCTCTTCCCTGATATATGTTGTGCCATTTACAACAATACTCTGCTCGTTGGTGCGAGTATCAAATATCCAATCCTTAGGGTCGTTTTCATTTACAAACGCAGGAATTGGTATTCCCCATGGAATCTGTCGTGAAATATTCCAGTCCTTCAATTGCTCAAGATATGCGATGAGTTCTTTGCGCTTGGATGCTGGATAAAAAGTAATTTCTTCTTTTTTAAGCGCATCAATTGCTGGCTGCGCGAGTGATTGTGTTTTAATAAACCACTGCTCTTTAATCATTGGCTCAATCACGCTGCCACACTTATAGCAATGTCCAACTGCGTGTTCAATCTCGGTTTCGCCGCGGCGTAGCTCCAGTGCTTCCAGTGCTTCCAAAACTCGAGCGCGAGCTTCTATTGGCGTTAATCCTAAGAACTGCGCTGGCACGTTTATCATCTTCCCTTCTGGACTGATGATTGACTCTATAGGTAAATCGTGGCGTTTTGCAATTTCAAAGTCGTTCGGGTCGTGCGCTGGCGTAATCTTAACCGCACCGGTGCCATAGCTCATGTCGACATATTCGTCTGCGATGATAGGAATTTCCTTATCAACAATTGGCAGTAAAATGCGAGTTCCAATCAATTTTTTGTATCGCTCATCGTCTGGATGAACCGCCACGGCAACGTCGCCGAGCATAGTTTCTGGACGCGTAGTAGCTATGATAATCTCGCCAATTTTATCTAATGTCGGGTAGGCTATTTTCCACAACTTCCCTTTTTCATTCTTATGTTCTACCTCGATGTCAGCAAAGCTGGTTTGGTGTTTGGTGCAATAATTGACAATTCGCTCACCTCTGTAGACCAAATTGTCGTCCCACATTTTCTTAAACGTATCATATACAGTGTTGATAACTTTGTCGTCCAGAGTGAATGTCAAATGCTTCCATGACGCACTAACACCTAACGCGCGCAATTGCAGCTCCATATTGCCACGTTTTTCTTGTACAAAATTCCAAACTTGACTATACAATTGGTCACGTGAAAAATCGAAGCGACTCTTCCCTTGCTTCGTTAATTCTCTTTCATACACAACCCAAGTTTCAAACCCAGCGTGGTCGGCGCCTGGAATAAATACGGCGTCGTCACCCTTCATTCGGTGATAGCGAATCAGGATATCCTTCAGGTTCATATCGAGTGCGTGCCCAATATGAAGATTACCGTTGGCGTTAGGTGGCGGCATAATGATTGAATATGGCTTGCCTACCCCTGTTGGATCTAATGCATCACTGGTTTCCCATAGGGCATAAATATTCGGTTCGTAATCGTTTGGTATGTATTGTTTAGCTAGCTGCATAAGTTATTCCATGGTTTTTTTCATGTGAAAAAAGACAAAAGAAAACAAAGTAGCTTTTCACGTGCAAAAGCCCTTATTCATGTAATCTTCTAATTTCTCCACATGTTTATATTACATCTTAATTATACCACAAATTTATGTGGTGTGATGGATGAAATAAGGTTATTTTCTAATCGTTTGATATGCTCGATATAGCCAATATTGAAGTGGCTTTAAGGGAAGTTCCCAGGTTGACCCAGAATAGACGTCTTCGCCGCCGAACGATCGCTTAAACTTCGTAAAGCCAGCCCACGGGTGATTTTTTGGTGCGTTTTCAGGCGCAATTCCGTATAAATCGACTTTCTCCATTTGGCGATGTTTTGCATCGATTATCGCTTCGGTGAGCAGGGCGGTTCCAGCGTTAAGTTTGCGATATTCTGGCGTAGAATTTGCTGCTGCATGTGCGTAAATTCGAGTTGTTTTTGAGTCGAAAAATAGGGCAGTAGCAATTACTTTATTGTCGTATGTCGCGTACCAAAATGAAGCGTCCTTTGATGGTAGCAGGGAGCTAGCTTGCTTATGAAAATATGAATCTGGGTGCGGCGACATGCCAGTTCGTTTGGCAACTTCGTGTATCAATTCTAGGAAATATTTAATATCGTCTGGGTTTTGAGATTGATGAACCGTTACGCCTTTTTTGTGATAATTCCTATAACAATTCCTTACAGGTTGCGCCATACTTGCTATGATTTCTTCCTCTGGTTGTTGGAGGTTGATAACGTGCGTATGTTCTGGCTGTAAATGGACGTAAGTGGCTTTCTTCCAATGCTCATCAGATAATACCTTAGAAAAGGTGGGTTTAATTGGTCCGACTCTAAGGAAAGTAACGCCAAGTTTTTTGCCGAGCTCTGCTAAGTCTTTTAGTGCTAATCGTAATGTTTCTTCGTTAATAGCGGTTGGACCGAAGGGGCAATATAAGCGGGAATTGCCTGTGCCGCGCTCTAATATTGCGAAATATTCCCATCCTTCACCTATGTTGTGAAAGACTTTTCGACCGAGCGATTGTTGAAATTTTTCCCAAGCTGATGATTGTAGAAAATGTTGATTCATGTTGTAATCCTCACAACGTTATAT
Source organism: uncultured Candidatus Saccharibacteria bacterium (assembly GCA_965240135.1). GTDB lineage: Bacteria > Patescibacteriota > Saccharimonadia > Saccharimonadales > Saccharimonadaceae > Nanosynbacter. The sequence goes on along the minus strand of CBDEJQ010000029.1, from coordinate 39,863 downwards.
TGCTGTCATTGATAAACTTGGCTGAACTTCCAGGTCGTATGGATCTGTCGGTTCGTCAATTTGAGATCTGAAATAACCGAGAGTAGCAATCATCGCGGCGTTATCTGTACAGAGTTGGATAGGGGCATATTCGATGTCAATTGGCAAAGCTTCGCGTAATTGACGGCGCAATTCTTGATTAGCTGCGACTCCGCCAGCGATTACGACAGAGGCTGGCTGGAAATTGTCAAACGCCTTCTTTGTTTTATTTACGAGAGTTTTTATGGCTGTATATTGGAAACTCGCCGCCATATTACGTCGTAATTCGTCATCTACGAGCGCTGGAAGCTCATGAGAGGGAAAAGTGAAGTCTTTACCGACTTCGTGCTGAACGGCTCTCAAAACGGCTGTCTTAAGCCCAGAGAAGGAAAAATCGTATTCGCCGGATAATTTGGCGATAGGTAAGTGGAACGCGTGCGGATCGCCAAGTTCAGCGACTTTAGCAATGGCTGGGCCGCCAGGATAAGGTAAGCCGATGATTTTAGCAACTTTATCAAACGCTTCGCCAACCGCGTCGTCTTGAGTTTGTCCAATAAGTTGATAATTACAGTGATTTTTAAATAGGACAAGTTGTGAATGCCCGCCTGAAACGATCAACGAAAGCATAGGGAATGACGGCTGTTGTTTCGGCAATGTTAGAGATAAATTGTCGGCCTGCTTATTGATAAAATTGGCGTACACGTGAGCTTCTACGTGATGAATCTTAAAGAGCGGCTTATTGTGAATAATAGCGAGAGTTCTGGCGGCGAGAGTGCCGATTAATAGCGAGCCAATAAGTCCCGGCGCGTAAGTAACGGCGATGGCGTCGATATCATCCCAAGTGCAATTTGCGTCAGACAAGGCTTTTTTAATGACGGGATTTACAACTTCCAAGTGGCTGCGAGCGGCAATTTCTGGAATAACTCCGCCGTATTCTGCGTGAATATCGATTTGTGAATTGACGACATTTGAAAGCAAGCGTTCGCCATCTTCAACTATTGACGCCGCTGTTTCGTCGCAACTGGATTCAATTCCCAAAATCCTCATTTGTTTTTATTATAGCAAATATAAGTGGTAAAATGGGTATTATGAAAAACGAGTTGGTAAAAATTGCTAGAAAAACGCTACCTCAAGGAGCTTTGGAAAAAACCGAAAACGCCTATAGAGTTGCGCGCACGAAGATGATTAGCCTAAGATATGGCAATCCAGCTCGTGGCTTGAGAATTATCGCAGTAACAGGGACGAACGGGAAAACTACGACCGCTTGTTATATCAATGAGATCTTGAAAGAGGCTGGCTTTAAGACTGCATTATTTACGACGGCGGTGATTGAAATTGCTGGCAAGGAAAAGATAAATGATTTGAATGCGACGGTTCCGACTGTGGCGAGGCTGTTTAGCTTTTTCCAGACAGCTCAGCGCGAAGGTGCGGAATATGTGATTTTAGAGGCGACAAGTCACGCTCTGTCGCAGCATAAATTTGACGGCGTGCCAATTGAGGCGGCGGTGATGACTAATTTGACTCAAGACCATTTGGATTATCACAAAACGATGGAAGCTTACGCGGCGGCTAAGGCTAAACTGTTTGAGAAAAAGCCGAAATATATCGTGCTGAATCGTGATGACGAGTGGTTTGAATACTTTGACAAGTTTACGGCTTCTGGCGAGAAAATGACTTACGGAACAAATCCGGAAGCTGAAGCTCACTTAACGCACGTTAAGTTATATAAAAAGGGAACAGAGGCGAGTTTGTTAATTGATCATCAAACTCATTTGGAGTTGGCGACTAATTTGCCTGGCGAATTTAACGTGATGAATATGTCGGCTGCGGTGTCGTTGGCGTATTTGTTGGGAATAAAGTTGGAAGATATCCAAGAGGGCGTGGCGAATTTGGAAGCGATTCCTGGAAGATTCGAGCGAGTAGAAAATAAGCTTGGAATTGATATTATTGTGGATTATGCTCACACGCCAGACGCGTTGGAAAAATTGCTAAAAACCACTCATAAAATTACCAAAGGGCGATTAACTTTGGTGTTTGGTGCGTGTGGTGACAGAGATAAGACAAAGCGACCGATTATGGGCGAGCTGGCGGCTAATTTGGCGGATAGGATTTTCCTAACTGACGAGGAAAGCTATAACGAAAATCCAGATGAAATTCGGGCAATGATTCGTCAGGGAATTGAGCGAACGAAAAAGGCTCATAAGATGACGGAAATTGCTGATCGGAAACAGGCGATTTATCAGGCTTTGAAGTCGGCTGTTCGTGGCGATACGATTCTGATTACTGGCATGGGTCATGAGCAGTACCGAATTGTAAATGGCAAGCGAATTCCGTGGAACGACAAGAAGGTCGTTCAGGAAATTATTTCTGAGATTGAGAAAAAGAGTCGTAAAATTTCGCTTTAATCTGTTTCCAGCTTTGTGATTGACGAACTAATTTTTCTGCATCGCTTGGGTTGAGTAATAGTTCTTTCACGGCGTCTTCAAGGTAAATGCCGCCCTGCGAGCCTTTGAATAGAATTGTTGTATCTTTAATGTCGCTATTTTTCAGGAATTCTCCAGCTTCAAGCGCTGTGTCAAAAGAGATTACTTTACAGCCATTTTTTTCAGCAATTGGTGCGAGGTGTTTTTTAGCCATTTTACCGACGGTGATGAGCAATTCTAACTGTTTAGGGTCACAAATTTCACCGATTTTTTTATGCTCCGATTCGGATGTTTCACCCAATTCATTCATATCGCCCAACACGGCAATCTTGTGATTGGCAGAGATGGAATAGAGCGTTTTTAACGAATTTTCCATGGCAATAGGGCTGGCGTTGTAAGTGTCGTCCAGTAATGTGCAGCCGCGTATGCCACGTAAAATATTCATTCTTCCTGAAACTGGTCTGATTTTTGTTAAGGCTGCCGCAACTTCTTCAATATTCATTCCGCAAGCTAACCCCGCCGCCGCTGCGCCAGTGATTGAGCGAATATTGTGTTTGCCTAATACAGAAATATTTATATCCTGAGAAGTTTTTTCGGAGTGTTTCAGATTGACAATACAACCAGTGTCTGTAGTTTTTTTAATTTCCAGGAAAACATCAGCGGATTCGTCGCCGTAACTCACGCGATTTCCAACTATGAGATTATGATATTTTTCATCGATATCGTGAAGGTTGAAGATGGTTTTTTTAGCGACTTGACTAATAGACAATTCCTCATGAGCTACCGTATCCATATTTTTGAAAAACTCCATATGCTCAGGAGCAACAGAGGTAATTATGGCAATGTCGGGTTGAATATAGCGCATAAAAGTAGCCATTTCACCAGGACAATCAATGCCGCATTCTTGAATAATTATATCTGGCGATTCGGGGTTTTTTACGCTGGCGTGTGCTGCGAAGAAGACTTTTAGCCAGGCTAGGGGAGATTTGGCGTTTTTTGGCCCGTCTACGCCTAAGATTTCCAGCGGCGCACTTAAGGTTGTGTTTAAATTGCCACGACTATGGCGCACGGTGAATTTTTCTGATAGAACAGTGGCGGTTGCTGATTTTACGCTAGTTTTACCAACGCTGCCGACTACGGCAATTAGTTTGGTGTCAGGATGAGATTTAAGATATTTTTTTACATAAGAACCGAGAATTGTTTCTAAGAGATGTTTGAATAATTGCATGGAGTTATTATAACAGATTGAGGAATAGTAGGGAGAAGGGTTGAGGTTGCATTTTTAATGATTTTATGGTATTATATCAACTATTGTATGGAGATTGCTAGAGGATCAGGAGTAGCTGAGGTTGCTTGGGAGATTGTTGAATCTTCCAAATATCAAGAAAGACTGCGTGAAATTGTATTAGGAATAGGGCGAGCTGCAACCAGAGAGTTTAATCCGGAAAGTTCATATCGATTAGTGGATAGATATGTTGCGTCAGGTGTTGCGGATGATATTTTAAAAGAGAGAGGTGACACAGATAAAGCACCGGAAGATAAAATACTGGAATTAATACGAGTCATGCCTTATTGGATTCGAGCGGAAGAAAAACTTGAATCTTATAGGAATGGGGTATTTTATGAGCGCAATAATAAGATAAGAGAAAAAGAGACAGTTGTAGCTTTTAATAAGGTTGTACGAGACATAATTAGCGAAGGACAATATACTCGCAAATCAGAACTTATATCGGATGTTCAGGGCGCTATGGATTGTCTTGGCTATGGCGATGAGGAAATTGAAAATGCATATAAATTCTTAGCTCACGTGATCAATGGCATGCGTCACGAAATCGCCGCTGAAATAGCTTTAAGGAAAACTAAGGGAGTGCGGGCTGTTTATGCGACTGGCATTGACGGTGATCTCTCTGGAAGAGATCTTATAGTTGAGTATAAGGATAATTATGGTGGTGAACATATAATTGGTCTTGATGTAAAATCAACGCCAGACTCTGCGCGGAATGCTAATAATAGCGACCGTGATGAGGGATATCGCGCTATTTGGTCTGGTTTCGATCATAGACGGGGTGACTTTGGTTTTTATGAAGATAATTTAATGCCGAGCAACAAAGCTGTTAAAAGGGTGTGTTCATTTTATGAGACAGAACTTGAAAAAATAGTTAGGAAAGAAGTCAGTTGTCATAAAAAGAAGTAGGTCCGCTTTCCCATTCAATACGGGTGGCGCTACCTACTTCTGTGTGAATATTACCACGACCGTTGTAAAAAATCTAGAAAGTCGAGGCGTAGGAGATAATTAGCACTCACACTTGACGAGTGCTAAATTAGTGCGTTACAATAGATACGTTGTTAACGAAATGGAGGATAACGTGAGTACACCTATTAAGCCTCTTGGCGATCGTGTTGTAGCGGTGCGTGAAGAAGCAAAGACTCAGACAGCGAGCGGAATTTACTTGCCTGATAACGCTAAAGAAAAGCCAGTAGTTGCGGAAGTTAAAGCAGTTGGCGGCGACGTGAAGAACGTCAAAGTCGGTGATCGGATTGTCTACAAAGAATATTCGACTACGGATTTGAAAATTGACGGCACGGAATATTTGGTTGTTCGCGAAGAAGATATTTTAGCAACGGTTGTTGGATAAAAAGGGGAGTTTAACTATGGCAAAAAAAGTTTTTTATGATGACGATGCGCGAAATCGCGTGCTTGGCGGAGCTAAATCGCTATATGACGCAGTTAAAGTAACTTACGGTCCGAAGGGTCGCAACGTTGTGATTGCGAAGGGTTTTGGCGGTCCAACGGTTACTCATGACGGCGTAACTGTGGCTGAAGGAATTGAATTGCCAGAAAACGATGACGAAACGCTGGGCTACAAAGTCGGTACTGATTTAATCAAGCAAGCCGCTAAGAATTTGAACAAGCAAGCAGGCGACGGCACGACGACTGTAACGGTGTTGACGTATTCAATTTTGAAAGAGGCGAATCGATTGATTGCGGCTGGACATAATCCGATGGAACTTAGGAAAGGCATCGAGCAAGCTGGCGCGGAAATTGTTAAAGAGTTGAACAAATTGGCTGAGCCGATTGAAGGCAAGTCTGACCGCGTGGCTGAAGTTGCTACGATTTCGGCGGGAGATGCGGAAATTGGTAAATTGATCGCTGGCGTAATCGAGAAAGTTGGCAAAGACGGCGTGGTTACTGTTGAGGCTGGTCAAGGTTTGGAGCTGGAAGCTGAAGTTGTCGAAGGTTTTAGCTTGGACAAGGGTTGGGTGAGTCCATTCTTTGTTACTGACGCGGGTCGCCAGGAAGCTGTGTACGAAAAGCCAGCAATTCTAATCACTGATAAGAAGATTTCTAGCGTGCAGGAATTCTTGCCAATGTTGGAAAAATTGGCACAAAGCGGTAAAAAGGACGTTGTTCTGATTGCTGATGAAGTTGAAGGCGAAGCATTGAGTATTTTGGTCTTGAACAAATTGAAGGGCGTATTCAATACTGTAGCCGTTAAGGCGCCAAGTTTCGGCGACCGTCGCAAGGATGTTCTTCGTGATATCGCTGTGCTGACTGGCGCAACTGTGATTTCTGAAGATCACGGATTGACATTCGAAAACGCTGGCTTAGAAGTTTTGGGTTCGGCGCGCAAGGTGATTGTCGGAAAAGACGAAACGACAATTATCGAAGGCGCAGGCAAACCTTCAGGTGTGAAGGAGCGAATTGCTGAGATTAAGTCGCTTTCGGAAAATGCTTCTAGTGAGTATGAGAAAGAGCAATTCGACAAGCGTGCCGCGGCATTGTCTGGCAAGGTTGCGGTTATTAAGGTTGGTGGCGCGACTGAGACGGAAATTGATGAAAAGAAATTCCGCGTTGATGATGCTGTGGCGGCTACTAAGGCGGCTTTGGCTGAGGGAATTGTCGCTGGTGGTGGCGTAACTTTGGTCAATTTGGCTGGCAATCTAAAAGTTAGCGGCGCGGAGAGTTTGTCGGTTGGTCGACAAATCCTAAAAGACGCTCTGAAGCAACCGTTCTTGCAGATTATGAAAAATGCTGGGTTGAATGCCGACGCGTTGCTTGCTCAAGTTGAATCTGGCAAACCTGGATTCGGCGTTAACGTTATGAAGCCAGAAGATGGTCTGATTGACGTGAAGAAGGCTGGCGTTATTGACCCAGCTCGCGTGACTAAAGAAGCTGTTCAAAATGCAGTGTCAATTGCGTCAATTGCGGCAACTATGGGCGCTTTGGTGGTTGACATTCCGGAGGCTGAAGTTGCAGCTGCTCCTGGTGGTATGCCGGGAATGGGTATGATGTAAATCTGCCCCGAGCAATAAAAATCCCGCCGAAAATGGCGGGTTTTTATTTTGGAGAAATGGCTTAACGAGGATTTGAGAAATAGTCGATTTCTTTAATGATATCCAGGAGAGCCTGAGCGCGGCGAGCTTCGTCAACAATAGCTACGGCAGCGTCGTGTGCTGGCGCGATCAGAGTTTTATCGTCCGTAGAGCGAAGAAGTAATAGGTAAGTATCAAACTTTTCTTCTGGAGAAACGTCCAGCTTGTCGACTAATGGACGCAACTCGTTCAAGGCAGTTTGCTTAATCGTATCAAGCGCAGGATCTGTGGCTGTAGCTGGAGCTGGAGTGCTGACTGATGGAGTTGGCGCAACTGGCTCTGGAGCAGTAGGCTTCGTTATGTCAGTAGCAGGCTCATCGTTCTGATCTGTAGCGACAGGGTCCGGTGAGATGGTTGCAGGATTAATTACAGGTGAAGCTGTAGCATTTGTTTCTTCGAATTGTAAATTATTGTCTGTACCTTGTGACACGCCAGCTAATACCTTAGCCAGTTCTTGGTCGTCACTGAATGATTGATTAGCTTGAGAATCCATTATAACCCACCTTATATATTAAATTGTTTAAGCTTATATATGTTACACTATAACATGAGTTAATCAAGGAGTGCAAGATGTTAGATGATATGAATGTGATAAAGCAATATGATCCAGGCGACGTTTTAAGCGGCGTTTTGAATATTCCAGAACAAGCTCGATATGAAGTGTCGATTCACGAAGGTGCGAATCAGCGTCGAGATTTTAAGAATATCGTGATCGCGGGAATGGGCGGTTCGGCTTTAGCGGCTGATATGGTTCGAGTTCTGACCGCGGGCTGGTTGCATATTCCGCTTGAAGTGGTGAAGGGTTATGATTTACCGGGATTTGTGGGCGAGGAAACGTTGGTTATTGCGGTTAGTCATTCGGGCAATACTGAGGAAACTCTGAGTTGTTATCAGCAAGCACTGGAGAAGAAGGCGTGTCTGGCGGCTATGTCGACTGGTGGAGCGTTGATTGAGCGAGCGAAGAATGACAACGTAACTTACGCCCAAGTTCCAGCTGGCGCGCAGCCACGAATGTCGACGGTTTACCATTTGCGAGGATTATTGAAATTATTACAACATTTTTGGGTGATTGATAATGACTTGTACGATCAGGTGAAAAATAGTGCTGATTGGTTGGCGGGCGAAATATCTAATTGGACAGCCAAAACGCCAGAAGCTGATAATTTGGCGAAGCAGATTGCGAAACTAACAATTGGCAAGACGCTGGTTGTTTTTGGTGGTGAATTGACTTGGCCGCTGGCGTATAAGTGGAAAATTAGCTGGAATGAATCGGCGAAGAATTTGGCGTTCTCGAATCAATATCCAGAATTTAATCATAACGAGTTTATCGGCTGGTCGTCACATCCTGTGGAGAAGCCATTTACGGTTTTTGATATTCGTAGCAATTTGGAACACGACAGAATCCGCGAACGAATGGAGCTTAGCGACCGATTGTTAAGTGGCAAGCGACCAAAGGCGCACGTGCTGGAGCTTCGAGGAAAAACGCTTATGGAACAATTACTGTGGGGTTTGGTGCTGGCTGACGCGGCTAGTATTTACACAGCTATTCTTAATGGAGTCAATCCTGGTCCAGTTCAGTTGATTGAAAAATTGAAAGCGGAACTTAGTTAATTTAATATCGTAGAGATTCGATTGGGTCGCGTCTGGTGGCGCGGGCTGCTGGATATACGCCAGAAATTACGCCGATGATTATTGATAGTCCAATTGATAAGACGGCTGTTTGCCAATAAATATAAGGCGTGAGTGGCAAGTATAAGCTGGCAATATAAGCTCCCGCCAAGCCTAAGCCGTAGCCCAATATTCCGCCGAGGAATCCGATGATTGCTGCCTCGATTAAGAATTGATTGATGATGTCCCAGCCCGTGGCGCCGACGGCTCGTCTGACGCCGACTTCACGCTGACGCTCGGCGACATTGACAAGCATCACGTTCATAACGCCTATTCCACCGATTAACAGAGAAATAATGCCGATGACAGTTAAGATTATCGAGAGGAACTTCGCGACATTAGACTTCTTTTCATTTATTTCTTCGCCAGAAACGATTCGATAGTTCTTATCGCTATCATGATTCTTCTTCAAAATATCGTCAGCCGATTTTATGACTGAATTGAGATTTTTATGATCTTTAGTAGTTACGATAATTTGCTGAATTTGCGGCGTTCCTTGGGTGAATTTTTTAATAACGGACAATGGAATAATCGCGGCGTTATTAAAATTCACGTCCAAATAACTGGCTGGATTTTCAATATTTTTTAACACGCCAACAACAGTTAACGGCTGATTTCGGATGTAAATAACGTTTCCGATGGATCTTTCGGTGCCGAACAAATCGACCGACAATTGCTGACCGACGACAACTCCGCCGATGTCGTTAATAAATTGCCCAGTAGCAATTTGCAAATTAGCGACGTCTTTTAGCGATTCCGTACTACCGATTAACGCGGCGTTTTGGATATCGATTTTACCTTCGCGGGCGCGCAGTTCGGCGTGCAGAAATGCAATTGGCGCGGCTTTCGTATTGGCAATTTTTCCTATATCCCTGGCGTCCGTTTCAGTCAATGTGTTGACTGTCGTCGTGTTGTCGGATTCAGTCAGCAGATTCGGGACGGCTTTTTGATTGCCAGATTTAACGATGGCAACAGGGGCGGATGATTGATTGGAATTGTCGCCGAATAGGTGATTAAATCCGCCAGTTAAAGATAGAACCATGGTGATGCTGGCGATTCCAATAGCTACGCCTACAATTGTCAAGAATGTTCGCCCACGATTAGCTCGTAGCGCCTGAGTAGCGTTCTCAAAATGATTTTTTACTAATATTTTCACGATTTTTTCGCCCTCGATTTCTTTGAAGATTTTTGCTTCTTAGGTTTTTCTTCTTTTTCGTCGTCTACAATTAACTTCTTAGTGAACTTGCGCTTTTCCTTATGCTCGTCGGTATCGATTTTTCCGTCCAACATAGTGATGACGCGACTGGCGTAATGAGTCAATTCTGGATTGTGGGTAACCATAATTATAGTATTGCCGCGACGATGTAGGTCGGACAATTCTTCCATAATAAGATGACTCGACTTGCTGTCTAAGTTTCCTGTTGGCTCGTCGGCTAAGATAATTGACGGACTATTAACCAACGCTCTGGCAATTGCTACGCGCTGAACCTGACCGCCAGATAATTGATGCGGCATGTAATATTCGCGCTGTCCCAGATGAAAAGTTTTCAGAATGCGGCTAGCTTCTTGGAGTCGTTTAACCTTTCCGAGTCCTTTATATGTTAACGGCAACGCTACGTTTTCAATTACAGTCAGGCGAGGGATAAGATTGAAATTCTGAAAAACGAAGCCGATGTGTTTGGAGCGAATTTTGGCGCGTCGTCGTGAGCTGAGATTGTCGACAGCGACATCGTCCAGATAGTATTCACCTTCTGATGGCTGGTCTAATAGTCCAAGGGTGTTTAATAAAGTAGTTTTTCCGCAACCACTTGGGCCCATAATAGCAATAAACTCGCCCTTTTTAACGGTTAAATCGACGTTATCTAAGGCGCGAATCTCAGCATCACCAAAGCCGAATTTTTTGGTGACATTAACAAGCCTAATGCGTGGTGGAATAGTTTCTTTCATCTTTGACTTATTATAGAGAATGAACGTCAGTAAGTGCAACCATAAGGGGCAATAAAGTTGTGGTATAATTATCAACAAGGAAGGGTGCAGGAGTGGTTGAACTGGCACGCCTGGAACGCGTGTAACGGAGCAATCTGTTCGAGGGTTCGAATCCCTCTCCTTCCGCCAAGAGAATAATAAACCGACAGGACGTAGAGCTTGTCGGTATTTTTTAATTAGAAAAGCATTTCTATCTGATCACGAAATAAATAGGTTGTAATTTTTACTAAATAGCTTGCAAAACACTAGATATAGCGGCTATAGTTATTATTGTACGCTATATATATAGCGAGCCCATAAATAAACAAAAACACAAGCTGCAAAGATAAGCCACCAGATGAGGTGTTGGTGGTTTGTTTTTAAGAGGGGAAATTAAGGAGGGTATGTGAAAGAAATTAACGTAGTCAAACGCGACGGAACGAAAGAACCGTTTGATGCTAATAAAATTAACGCGGCTATTTTAAAGGCGTGCGAAGGTTTGCCGGACCAAATCTCTAAGGTCGTTCAAGTTGCGACTGAATTGCAATTGACATTATTTGATGGAATTACGACCGAGCAGTTGGACGAGGCGGTTATTCAAACGGTACTCCAAAATGTTAAAGACGATCCAGATTACGATAAAATCGCGGCACGATTGCTACTAAAAACTGTCTATAAGCAGATTTTGGGCGATTATGAGACGGCGGAAGAATTGAAAAAGCTTCATGCGCGCGAATTTCCGAAGTTCGTTAAGGCGGCGGTGAAAGAAGGGCTGTTGGATAAGCGCATGACTGACGGTCGATTTGATCTGAAAAAGCTGGCGGCAGAACTTGATCCAGCACGTGATGATTTGAGTAAATATTTGGGTGTGGTGACCAATAAAAATCGCTACGCTCTTCGCAAGCAAAACGGCTCGCCAATTGAAACACCTCAGTTTACGCACATGCGAATTGCTATGGGGCTTAGTTATAACGAATCTGACCCAACGACTGCAGCGATTGAGTTTTATAATCACATGAGCAATTTGGAGTACGTTCCGGGTGGATCAACGCGAGTTAATGCTGGCGGCTCGTTCCCGCAACTCAGTAACTGTTTCTTGCTTAATGTCGATGATGACATGGAGTCAATTGCTAAGGCTGTTCGCGACACAATGTGGATTGCTAAAGGTACGGGCGGAATTGGCATTGGTTTTACAAAGCTACGTGCAGCGGGCAGTCCAGTTAAAACCACCAACACTGAATCGACTGGCCCAATTCCATTTATGAAGATGATTGATACGGCGCTTTTTGCGGTTTCTCGTAAGGGTAAAAAGGCTGGTGCAGCTGCAATTTACATGGAAAACTGGCACCTTAATTTTGATCAATTTGTTGACCTTCGCCAAAACTCTGGTGACCCATATCTAAGAACCAGATTTGCGAATACTGCGGTATTTATCTCTGACGAATTTATGAAGCGAGTAGAAAAAGATCAAGATTGGTATTTGTTTGATCCAGCAGAAACTCCAGATTTGACAGAACTATACGGCGAAGAATTTTCGGCGCGATATAAAGAATATATCAAGATGGCGGAAGCTGGGAAGTTGCGAACATTTGATAAAGTTCCAGCTCGTCAGCAATTTAAGCGCATTTTGACCAGTTTGCAGGCGACATCACATCCGTGGCTGACTTGGAAAGACACGATTAACGTGCGAGCATTAAATAATAATACGGGCACAATTCATCTCAGTAACTTGTGTACGGAAATTACATTGCCGCAGGATAAAAACAACATTGCGACGTGTAATTTGGTGAGTATCAATTTGTCAGCGTTTCTTAGCGAGGATAAGACTTGGGATTGGGATAGATTGAAAGAGGCGGCCCGTGCGGCGGTGCGACAATTGGATAATTTGTGCGACATCACTCAAACGCCAATTCCAGAAGCGATGCATTCGAATCAGCAAACTCGAGCGATTGGCCTCGGGATTATGGGTCTTTCTGACGTGTTGGAAAAGTTGGGCTATTGCTACGAATCGAAAGAAGCGTACGATTTGGTTGATCAATTGACAGAGTTTATTAGCTATCACGCGATTGACCAGTCGGCTGATTTGGCAAAGCAATTGGGCAGCTATCCAGCATTTGCGGGCAGTGGCTGGAGCAAGGGTCTTCTTCCAATTGATACGGTTGATAAGCTATCAAAAGATCGCGGCGTGAAGGTGAAAATAGACCAAAAGACGCGACTGGATTGGGACAGTTTGCGAAAGAAGGTGAAGAAGGGGATGCGAAATGCGACTCTTATGGCGATTGCGCCGACGGCTAACATTGGTCACGTGGCGGGAACGACTCCTGGAATTGATCCGCAATTTGCGCAGATTTTCAGTCGCTCGACTTTGAACGGTAAGTTTTTGGAAGTGAACCATAATTTAGTTCGCGATTTGAAGAAGCTTGGTTTATGGGATAATTTGAAAGATGAGATTTTTGCGGCGCAAGGCGATATTCAAGATATTGACGGTATTCCTCAGAATATCAAGGATGTTTATAAAACAAGTTTCCAGCTCAGTCCGTATGCGTTTATTGAGGTGGCGGCTAGGGCTCAGAAGTGGGTCGATCAGGCGATTTCTCGAAATATGTACCTGGAGACGCGAGATATTGATGAATATGTGAAGATTTATTCGGAAGCGTGGAAGCGTGGCTTGAAGACGACATATTATCTGCACGTTAAGCCGCGTCATCAGTCGGAGCAGACAACAGTTTCAGTTGATAAAATTGCAGAGCAAAAAGTCCGCACAAATAGTAAAGTGCGCGGATTTGGATTTGCGAAAATTAATAAATAAAGGAGGAAATTAAGATGGGAATTTTAGGTTCAGGATTACGTGATGGATTGTCACTTCACCCAATTCGTTACCCTTGGGCGTATGATCTTTATAATCAAGCAGTGGCTAACACGTGGTTTCCAAACGAAGTCCAATTAGTGCAGGATTTGGCGGATTTTGAAAAATTGTCAGACGACGAAAAACACGCCTTAAAAACAGTTATTAGCTACTTGAATCCAAACGAATTATTGATCAATAAATCATTGGCATTCGGTATTTATCCATATGTGAACGCGGCGGAAGCTCAACTATATTTGTCAAAACAGATGTGGGAAGAAGCCAACCACTTCATGACGTTTGAATACATTATTGAGACATTTCCATTTGATCGCGAGGAAATTTATGCTGCGGGATTTGGTAAAAAATCATTGGCGGATAAGGCTGACTTCCAGAATAAACATTTGGACGTGATGCTTGATCCGAATTTGGATATTTATTCGCTGGAAGGCAAGAAGGACTTCGTTAGATCTTTGGTGGCGTATAACATTGTGCTTGAGGGAATTTGGTTCTATTCAGGCTTTATGGTTGGCATGAGCTTCCGCCAGCGTAATTTGTTGCGCAATGTTGGCTCACTGCTGGACTGGATTACTCGCGATGAAAATCTTCACTTGACGTTTGGTATCAATTTGCTTTTGACAATTTTGGACGAAAATCCAGAATTGCAAACGCAGGAATTCGCAGAAGAAATCCGTGGCTTGATTCTGCAGGCGGTGGAGCTTGAGAAGGCTTACAATAAGGATATGTTACCAAAGGGAATTTTGGGATTGAATGCTGATTATGTTAACCAGTACGTTATGCATATGACCGACCGACGCTTGCAGGAGTTGGGTTTTGAGCCTGAATATAACGTGCCAAATCCAGCCAAATGGATGGCAGCCGCCAACGATACGCTGGAATTGGTGAATTTCTTCGAAAGTACAAACACTAGTTACGAGGTTAATACCACGAAGTAATGGGAGTTGATGATATGAATGAATTAGCGAAAGAAATATTAGATACAGTCGAAGTTGGTGCGTTGGCAACGGTGAATGTTGATAGAACTCCTTTGGTGACGCCGCTGCACTTTGCGCGTTTTGGCAATTCTATAATTTGGATATCAGAGCCGACTGCGCGCCATTCAGAAAATGCGTTTCGAAACGGTAAGGCGGAATTTGTGGTTTGGGATGATAAAAAGCGAGCAGTTTTCTTAAAAACTAACGTGACTGAACTTCCAGAATCTGAGAAAGAGGCGGCAATGGCAGCTTATAAAGAGAAGTTGGCTGATTTTATGCCACACTGTGAAAATCCGCAAATATACGTTGCGCCAATTGGTGAACTTGATGAAAAAACTACAACGGGCAATTGGCTGCATTTTATTGCATAAGCACTATATCTAGCGTAAAATTAGTTAAGTAACTACTAAATATAGGGGAAAATGAAAATGAACGCAAATCAGATTATTACTGATGACATGACTTTGGAAGAAAAATTGAGTGCCATTGACGCAGCTCTTAAAGCGGCGCAGGAAGCGGCTGATGATCAAGCAAAGTCGAACGGCACTGTTGCGGCACCAGTTGACCCAGCAAGTTTGACTATTTGTGACGGTTGCGAATAATATGTCGTCACCGCGCAAATATATATTTGTTACGGGTGGTGTATTGTCTGGTGTAGGCAAGGGAATTACTGCTGCTAGTATTGGCGCTGTCCTTCAAGCTAAGGGTGTTTCTGTTTCTGTTCAAAAATGTGATCCATATTTGAATGTTGATGCTGGACTATTGAACCCAAAAGAGCATGGCGAATGTTTTGTGACAAAAGACGGTGCTGAAACTGACTTAGATTTGGGTCATTATGAGCGTTTTTTGGATTTGGAATTGACGCAAAAAAATGCAACATTATCCGGCCGATTATTGCGTGATTTGATTGCGGACGAGAGAGCTGGTAAATTTGGCGGTCAAACAGTACAAATGGTCCCTCATTTAACCAATTCTATTAAGAAAGCCATTCATCTGGCTGCTGAGGGTGATGTTCATATCGTAGAGATCGGCGGCACGGTCGGCGATTATGAAGGGCTCAGTTTTATTGAGGCTATTCGAGGATTCGCCCTAGACGTTGGTCGCGAAAATTGTCTATTTGTTCATGTCGTATATGTACCGTTCTTAGAGGCGTCGCATGAATATAAGACAAAACCCGCTCAAAACGCCTTGGCTGATTTGCGTGGTTTTGGAATTATGCCCGATGTCGTGGCAGTTCGTACGGAAGGTCACGATAAACCGCCGCGTAGTATTGGTGAGAAAATTTCTATTTCGTCTGGTATTCGCAGCGAAGGAATCGTAATGATGCCAAATGTCGATACTGTATATGAAGTTCCACTAACAGTGTACCGCGACTTAGGCAAGTTACTCGGCGAATTTACTAATAATTCGGTTGAGCCAGATTTACGACGTTGGCAACATTTAGCCAAACGAGATACATCAGAGTATGCTAAGCGTGTTACGGTAGGTTTGGTTGCTAAATATATAGACAATTCCGACACATATTTATCTGTAACAGAGGCACTTAAGTCTGCGGCTTGGGCAAATAAAAGTGAAATATCTATAAAATGGATTAATGCTGAGACTGCAAATGAAGCAGATTTTGACAGTGTTGATGCTATTGTTGTTCCGGGGGGATTTGGGTCTCGAGGTATAGAAGGTAAGATTGCTGCTGTAAAGTATTGCTTAATGAAAAATAAACCATATTTGGGTATTTGTTTGGGAATGCAGGTTGCAGTTATTGCTGCGGCGCGTTTGGGAGGTTTGACAGACGCTAATAGCGAAGAATTCGGCGCTGATTCTGATAACAACGTAGTGTATATTATGGATGGGCAGCAAGGCAAAGAGTCTACAGGAGGGACTATGCGTCTTGGAGATTATGTAGCCAACCTAAAGCCAGGCTCCGTTATTTCCAAGACATACGATGCAACTGAAGTAGTTGAACGTCATCGTCATCGATATGAAGTGAATCAAAAGTTTATTCAAGAAATTGAACGAGGAGGTTTGGTTGTCTCTGGAACTTCACCAGACGGTAAGTTAGTAGAATTTGTTGAGGCGCCAGACCATCGATATTTTGTCGCAACGCAAGCACATCCAGAATTTAAGTCACGACCGTTTCGTTCACATCCGTTGTTCTTTGGTTTGATTAGATCTATATTGACAAAATAGGGTTTTATATTGTATAATCAAGAGCATCGTGAAAAAAATTGAGACTTTTTCAGGATCTGAGGATATAGAAGAGATTAAACAGTGCGCTAAAAAGGGCGCATCTGAAGGTCTGTATGATCCGAGCCCAAGAAGACTGCGCGTTCCTCTTGAGTTGGTTACTGATTTGCTTCTTGGTAATGTGGGTGTTGACGTTGAGGGGGTTGGTAATCTTCTGAAGGCAACTGAGAAAACCGAGGAAAACAAGGGTGTTATATTTGCTACGAGTCACCTAACGGACGTTGATGTTTCGACTGTTGCTAGCGTAGCTTCTAGGCTTAGACATATAGGCGTGACAGTAGCCTCCACTAATATGGGTCTTTGGCATCAGAGGATACCATATAAACTTGTTGGGATGGATAACTTTTTTCAGGTTCCGTATGGAAGAGATCCGTCTGCGGAAAAAGGTGCTATTGATAATAAGTACGCGTTGCCGTTTAATGGTGACGATTACTTAGGTCTGCAAGAAAAAATAACAGATAGTGGACTTTCTATTATTACTGCAGCACATAACCCGATGAGCAATATTGGGATAAAAAATGACGGTGAACTGCCAGAAAAGGCGGGTAAATTAGCTCCTCATCTAAGCCTGGCGACGGGTGCCACCATAATTCCTGTACTTATGCAGGTTGAGGGTCAGAAGAGAAATCCTAATCAACTCAATGACAATGCGATACATCTAAAGTGGCTTTTGGGTAAAAAAGTTGTGCGACTGGTATTTGGTGAGACTATTAAGCCTAGTCCTGATGAAGTTGAAGCTTATGCCAATGTTTCGCATGAAGCGTCTTACTCAAAGGCGGCTCGTGAAGAGCAGTGTCGCATATTGGAGGCGTTTGGCGGGAAGGCGATATTGGGGTATATGCGTAATAAATATGATATGGCATTGGCTGCGTGATAAGGAGAGATAGCTAAAATGACTGCAGGAATAGATAAATTTATCCCAACCCCAGAAGAGCAAGAATTGTTCAATAAAGTTTTATATCCAGACATCACTGAAGAGTCTGATATTGACGTAAAAGAATCAGAGTTACAGAGAGGAAGTTTTTCTCTGTCGGTTGCGCTTGATTCTCTTAAGAAATGGGTGCGTGGTAGACGAGAAAATCACAGCAAACCTTTCGGACTAACTAACAATTCGGCGGTAGAAAAACTTGAGGCAGCTGGAGAAGAGCTGGGACTGCCAGAAACAGACGTTCGGCTTTCCTCTGGACTTAAACTGCTGATGGGCTTAATGCATGGCAAAAAGGAAGTTGAAGTAATTGGCGAAGATATCTTAATTGAAGCCGCCAAAAAAGCCAAAGAAGAGGGCAAGGGAAGTGTTATAGCACCAACACATTTCAATGGAGAAGATGTTCCTACGGCTAGTTATTTGGCGTCTCTGTTGAACAAAATTAATATTGGCGTAGCGTCGACTAATAGAGATTGGATTAAGAAGGGCGTTGGCGGAATCAACATAGAGGCTATACAGTATCTTGCGTTTGGCGCTAAAAACTTTTTTGGTGTGCCATATGAATGGGTAGATAAAAAGAGTAAAAAACCGGTTCACTTTTCAACAGACCATTACGAAGAAGCGGTTAAATTTGTTGAGGATGGTGGGTCTTTGGTTTTGGCTGGATATTCAGCGGATGACTCAGTAGGCCGAAAGCCTCGCAGTGAAATGGGCTCTGCAGCGATTCATACGGCATTGAAATCTGGCGCAGACCTGATATTCGTTTATGTGTCGTCAGAAGATAAAAAGCTTACTATTAGAATCATGGAAGATGAAGACGGTATGTTTGCGGCGTTTAGCAATTCATATAGGAAGGCGCTAAAGATGAAGGATTCCGATGCATCCGAGCGTTTATTGTCATCATGTAAAGAGTACTTAAAAGACAGCGAAATAGGTAGGGTTATAGCAGAAGAATATAAGCGCCGATCGGACAAAAATAAAGCCAAGTAAATGGTTGCAAGGCTCTAGTTATTGACAAAATAAAAATAATGTGATATCATTTTACTGTATAAAAAATTAAAACAAAAAGGAATAAAATGGCTGAAGAAAAAGATATTCACGGACTTACCGAAGGCGTATTGAGTCGAGACGATATGTCGGCGTTGACTTACGTATTGCAACACGTGAAAGGGTCTAGCCCAAGTTCGGCGACGAAATTAAGTCTGGAACTGGAAGAGCTTGACGAAACAGCGTAGGGATTTAGCTAGATAATAATCCACCTCTGTTGTATACTGGACAGTATGGAACAGATTATTTCTCAAGTAGTGAAGCAACTTTTTGATCAAGATATATCGGTACAATTGACGCGTCCTGATCCGAAGTTTGGTGACTTTGCTACAAATGTGGCGTTGCAATTGGCTAAGCCGCTAGGGAAGAATCCGCGTGAAATTGCGGAGATGATTGCTGGAAATCTGCGCAAGGAAGAGGAGTTTAGCGAAGTAAGCGTGGCTGGTCCAGGTTTTATCAATGTAAAACTGAGCGATCAATCCGTTCTAAATTCTTTGAAAAAAGAGCCAACGACGAAGCGCGCTGGTCAGACGGTTGTAATTGAAACCAATTGTCCGAATCCATTTAAGGCTATGCACATCGGACACGCTTTGAATGCGATTTTGGCAGACACGATGGCTAATTTGTTGGCAGTTGATGGCGCAATTGTGCATCGAGTGAGTTATCACGGTGATGTCGGAACGCATGTTGGTAAAAGTATGTGGGCGATTTTGCGTGAGATTGACGGCGATGTAAATAAATTGAACGAAATCCCAGCTGATAAGCGGAATGAATTTATGAGTCGCATGTACGTTGAAGGTGCGCGTGCAGCGAAAGAATCTCCAGAGGCGAAGGCAGAAATTGATGAACTAGCTAAGCAATCATTCGTTCTGGATGATCCGCTATATAAACAAGTTTACGAAATCTGTAAAAGTTGGAGTTTTGACGAAATTGACTCTAATGTTGGGCGACTTGGAAACGTGCCGATTGAGCGACGTTACGTTGAGAGCGAAACTGAAGAATTAGGAAAATCTTTGATTAAAGAGAAAACTCCAGAGGTGTTTACCAAATCTGATGGTGCGTACGTTTTTAAGGGCAGCAAATACGGCGCGTTCGATAACGTGTTTATTGGATCTCACGGCAATGGTCTTTATGGGGCGCATGATATGGGATTGATTCAGTTGAAGTATAAGGACTACCCGAATTTGGACTTGTCGATTACGGTAAATGGCGAGGAGCAAGCAGCATACTTCCGCGGCGTGATCGCGGCTAGTGAATTGTCGATCCCGGCTTTGAAGGGAAAATTATTCAATTACGCGACTGGATTGGTTAAATTGACAACTGGAAAAATGAGTTCACGAACAGGTGAGGTTATTACAATTGGTTGGCTGTTCGATGAGTTTAAGAAGGCAATTGAAAATGCTGGCGGTGAACCAACTGACGACGTGATTGCTGGCGCGCTTCGTTATCAATTCTTGAAAGTGAAGATCGGCGGCGACGTCATATTTGATATTAACGACGCGGTAAGTTTGACGGGAAATACGGGAAGTTACTTGCAATACGCTCACGCTCGAGCGCGAGGTATTTTAGCTAAATCCGACAAGGAAATTGCTTTTCCAACAGAGTTGTTTGACGAAGATAAGATGCTGGTCAGAAAGTTGAGTGAGTATGTGGACGTGGTTGATCGTGCTAAGGAAAGTCTGGAACCTCATCACATCTGTACATATTTGTTTGAATTGGCACAGGAATTTAATCGATATTACGAGAAAAATCAGGTTATTGGTAGCGACAAAGAGGCGCATCGCGTAGGAATCGTGGCAATTTACGCCGACATTCTTAAGGCTGGACTGGCTATTTTGGGAATCGTGGCGCCAGATCGCTTGTAAAATATACTGTATTAGTATATAATATGAATTCGTGAATGAACGACCGAGTAAACAATTAGATGAGCAACCATATACATCATTTTATGATCGATATTTATCTACTCAGCTATTAACTCCGAGAAGTGATATAGCGGAGAAAAGAGGCATTAAGCGAGAACTCTTGTTAGAGTCAGAGAAGCTTTGTAGCATAAAAAATGCGTACGAAGAGTCAGATAAGACGTTTGATGATATAGCGGAGGCTGCTAAATCTGTTGCAGAACTTGTTCGTGAAACACTTTATTTTAGGTCTACAGATAGTAGCTCGCGAGAATTTAACGCAGAGAATATCGCTAAATATGAAGTTGCTAACTGTTACGGACATACAATTGTTGCATCTGAGTGTTTGGAAGAGTTAAATATTGAGCACTTTATTAGTTATGCTAATCAACACTCGTTCATTACTTTATTTGATCGTGAGAGTGATAGGTCGTTTATGATAGACGTCCTGACAAAGGAATTATGTTGTGATATGACTACGGCCGTTGGGTTTACGTCGAGCCATCCGCTTGATAAATTTTCCTGCGGCGAATTGAAATCTCAAGATAGTTTGAAAACTGATGAGTTATTAAAACAATTACCAGTGACTGTTAACCGGGCTGAATTTATAGATAAGCGTCCATGGTTTATGTTTCCTGACAGAAGAGATTATAGAGATGGTTATGGAAAGTTTGCTCGTTTACAAATGTTAACGTTTCCATCTATTCCAGGTAGATTACTTTTACTGGATGATTATAGTGCCAGAATTAATCTATTAAATGGTCAATATGAGGTGGCTGCGGGAAAAATAGAAGATTTGTCAGGAATATATCTAGATACTGACCCTCGGAATAACTTGGAAGAGGCGGGTAAATTATGTAGAGAATTAATAAAACAAGACAGTGGGGATTTGGCTATTCAAGTAGCGTCTGCGGTAAATGATAGTTTGCTGTCGGGAGATTCTTCAAAGAACAGACTGTTTCTTCCTGATGTTATGCGTAAAGTAGCTAAACATGATAGGGATATTAACTTATTGAATGAGGCGATTAGGTTGTACAAAGAAATTATTAATAGCAAATTATTAAATGAGGCGATTAGGTTGCACAAGGAAAATATTAATAGTAAACCTAAGTATGATAGTTTGGCTGTAGGGAAGTTAAGGGCTGCCGAAAAGCTACTGAGGTCTATGAAGACTGCTGGTGAGATTGCGTGCGATGCCACGTGTGGTAAAATTAGTGAATAAATATCTAATAAAAGGAGTTTTATGGTAGCGAAATCTACTGAGTCAAAAAAATCAACAAATAAGGGCGTAAAAGCAGCGAAAGTATCAGCTAAAAAACTAGCTCCTAAGAGCATTAAAGCTGCTAAAAAAATTGCTGCCATCAAAGAAAAGAAAATTGTAAGTGCAGCTATAAAAGATACTCATATGGGTGGGTTTGTAAACTTTATCCGTGAACAGGGTGTTGTTGGTTTGGCTGTAGGTTTGGCAATTGGTACTGCAGCTGGCGATACGGTTAAAAAGTTAGTGACGGCATTTATTGACCCGTTAGTGCAGTTGATCGTTGGCTCTCAACAAGGATTGCAATCAGCTTCATTTACGGTTGAAGTTGCTGGACGTAAAGGCGAATTTTTATACGGCGCGTTCGTTAGTTCGTTAATTACGTTGATAGCCGTTGCATTTGTTGTATATGCAATCATTCACTTCTTGAAACTCGATAAATTAGACAAGAAAAAGGACTAAATCTTAACTAATAAGTGTGCCTACTGATTCTCCGCGGGTTGCGCGGAGAATATTTCCGTCTGTGAGCAAATCACAAATTATAACTGGAATATGCTCGTCCATAGCTAGCCCAATTGCTGCCTTATCCATAACGGCAATATTAGGATTTGTTAGGGCTTCTTGGTAAGATAAATGATCAATTTTTACGGCGTCAGGGAATTTCATAGGATCTTTGTCGTAAACTCCGTCGACTTTCGTTGTTTTAACCACGGCGTCACACTGCATTTCTAGCGCTAAGTTTAACGCTGCAGTATCAGTAGTCAGGAATGGTCGGCCGGTGCCACAAGCCACAATAACAATGCGGTTTTTCTTAATATGGCTAATTGCGCGTCGGAAAGTATAGTGGTCGATAAATTGATTGACTTCGACCGTGGACAATGCGCGAGTTGGCAATCCTGCGTCGTTCAATACATCAGCCAAAGCAATGGCATTCATTAGCGTAGAAAGCATGCCGATATTATGAGCGGAAACAGGTTGAATTCCATGACCGATGATTTGATTGCCGCGAACGTAATTGCCGCCGCCAACCATAATTACAATTTCAGCCCCGTCGTCCAGCGCTGGTCGAATTTGTTCAGCAATCCAGCGAGCGCGTTTTGGGTCAAAGCCGCTGGCGAATTCGCCTTGAAGTTGTTCACCTGATAATTTGAGTAGGATGCGTTTTGTCATGATTTTAGTTTAGCACGCCTTATGGAAGTGGTAAAATAGAGATATGAAAGCAAGTTTTAAGCCGAAAAAGATTTTATGGGTGGATTTGGAGATGACTGGACTGGATCCGGTGCGTGATGAGATTTTGGAAGTGGCGGCAATTGCGACGGATTGGAATTTTAAGGAAATTGCGACGTATGAAGGAATTGTTCGTCACGATTCGGAAAAGTTGGCTAAGCTGTTGGACCGAAATGCTGGTTTTTGGAATGAGCATCCGGAAGCGCGACGCGGGCTGGAGGAGCAGAATGAATCGGGCAAGCCTTTGGCGGAAATAGAACGCGAATTGTTGGCGTTTTGCGATGAGCATTTTGCGGGTGAAACGAAGATTTTGTTAGCGGGCAATTCAATCCATCAGGATCGTCGATTTATTGACCAATGGTGGCCAATGTTGTCAAAAAGACTACATTATCGTGTGTTGGATGTGAGCGCGTGGAAGGTGGTGTTTGAAGGTAAATACGGTAAGAAATTCGCCAAGCCAGAAGATCATCGAGCACTGGAAGACATCCGCGGCAGCATTATGGAACTTGAATATTATCTGAAAAAGGTAAAGGTATGACACATAAACAATTTGAAGAATTTATCCTAAGCTTGCCGGGCGTATGGCTGGATTATCCGTTTGGCGAGGATGTTGCGGTGTATAAATTTGGTCGAGATAATGACGGTGCAGGGAAAATGGTGGCGTTGGTGACGGAAGGTTCAAAGCCGCTCAGAGTAAGCCTAAAATGCGATCCGTTGTTGGCACAGAATTTACGAGAAAAATACGAAACGGTTTTACCAGGCTATCACTTAAACAAGAAGCATTGGAATACAATTATTTGTTCAGGTCAATTGACTGACGAAGAAGTCTTTGATTTGGCGAGGTTGAGCTATCGATTAGTCTCGGAAGCTTAGTCTGCTTTAATAATTTGATTGATCTGCTTCTGGATATTCTCTAAGTCGCCAGCAGTTTTTACTAGCCATTCGCGCATCTTTTTTGACTTGGTGGATTTATATACCTTTTTCATCATGTTGATTGTATCTGTTATTTGCACATTCATCTCATGGGCATAGGTAATATCCAATTGCGTATTCAGAAGAGCTTCGTCCAATTTTTTCTCTAATTTTTCTGACGGATCTAGAGCGAGGATATCCTTCTGTTTTTCCTTATAATTGATGCCGGTTGCTTGAAGCGCTTCGCCCATTGAGGCGTCCGCAGTAGTCAGCACTGCAACCAGAGAACTGTTGGTGGTTTGTAAACTGGTTGAGCGGAACTTATTATTGTATTTTTTGGAAATAGTGAGTAGCTTATTAACGCGTGATGCAACTTGTGACGGACTAGCGCTTGGCGTAGAATCTTGTGAAAAAACGAATATCGCGATTAGGGTTATCAAGCCGATAAAACTCAAAATAGCGATGATGATTTTGGTTTTTTTATCAAAACCTTCCGCTGGCGGAGGTGTGGCAATTTGATTCAGATAATCGATACCTTGAGGTTGGTTATTCAAATTGTCAGGATACATATTTCTATTTAACCACAAACAATAACAGAGGTAAAGAGTGATATAATAAAAATATGAATGATGCCAAAGAAGAAGTGCGGGCGCGACTGAACATCGAGGATGTGATTGGTGAGTATGTTCAGTTGAAGCGAGCGGGTCGCAATTTGAAGGGTTTAAGTCCGTTTACCGACGAGCGAACCCCAAGCTTTATGGTTAGCCCAGAAAAGCAGATTTGGCATGATTTTTCTTCTGGAAAAGGTGGCGATATTTTTACGTTTGTGATGATGGTGGAAGGAATGGATTTTCGTCAATCACTGGAACATTTGGCTCGGAAGGCGGGCGTTGATCTGACTTTGTTTTCTAACGGCGACGGACGAACAGCCAAGCGTCGTGCCAGGGCTAGAGAAGCGTTGAAATTAGCCGCTAATTTTTATCAGCAGAATTTGGTAAAAAATTCGACAGCCTTAAATTATGTGGTAAAAAAACGGCGATTAAATCGTCAGACGATTGGTGATTTTTTGATTGGCTATGCGCCGGAGAATGGCGACGCGTTGACGAAAGCGTTGGAAAAAAGAGGATTTTCTAGGCAGGAATTGGCGGACGCTGGCTTGTCTAATAGGTTTGGCGGTGATTTGTTTCGTGGGCGAATGATGGTGGCGTTGAGTGACGGCAATGGCGAGGTTGTGGGATTTACGGGCAGAATTATTCGTGACGATCCGCGCGCGCCAAAATATCTAAACACGCCGCAAACGCTGTTATTCGATAAATCGCGACATATTTTTGGCTTGCATCAAGCCAAAGAAGCGATTCGAAAAAGCGATGTGGCAGTGATTGTTGAGGGCAATTTGGATGTAATTAGCAGTCATCAAGCGGGTGTCAAGAACGTGGTTGCGACCTCTGGAACGGCGATGACAACTCAGCATTTGAAGTCGCTTAGTCGATTGGCGGGGCGGATTCGCTTAGCGTTTGATGGCGATCGAGCGGGAGTTAACGCAACGGAGCGGGCAATCAACTTGGCGCAGGAAGTCGGCGTGGAGTTGGAAGTCGTGAGTTTGCCTGATGGCGTCAAAGATCCGGACGAATTGATCCAAAAAGATCCAGCGCTTTGGCAAGCGGCGATTGACCAATCTCAGCCAGCGGTGGATTGGGTGATTGCCAGGTACGCGGAAATGGAGAATTTGAAGTCGGCGGAAGGTAAACGGCGATTCTCAACTATTGCGCTGAGGATTGTCCGAGGCTTGAAAGATCCGGTGGAGCAAGAGCATTATTTGTCGGTAATTTCTGAAAAAACTGGCGCGTCAATTACCGCGCTGAAGGCGAAATTGTCGAATGAAAAAGTCGCTGAACACCAATTGAAAAAGGCGAAAATTGAAAAAGAAAAACCGACTCCAGTTCAGGATGAAACTGAGGATATGCTGGCGGGGCTGGCAGCGAGTGAAAAATCCGTGCGGCGTTGGTTGGCGGTGGTTTCTGGCGAAATGTTGGACGATGATAACGCGCGGCAATTGATTGGCTATTTGCGAAAGAATCCAGACGCGGATTTGGGCGAGGTTCCGCTGGACTTGCAAAAAATCGAACAGTATGTGAAAATAGTACAGTTGAAAAGTGAAAGTCGTTACGCCAATTGGGAGCAAAAAAGCTTGGACGAAGAGATGGCTCGGCTAGTCAGACAGATAACAATCAAACATCGCGAAAACAAAAAGAATCAATTATTAACGCAGCTTAGAGATGCCGAGGCGTCGGGTGATGAGGTTTTGTCTCAGAATTTACGCCAGAGCTTAAATAATCTGATTAAGGAGAAAATGTGAGCGACGACATCACGACGAAGCCAGTAAACTTAAACGAAGATGATGATTTTGATCCAACGCTTATAGACGAAGAAGAATCGGAAGATTTGGATTCGTTGACAACTGGGCAATATTTGGACGACGTGTCGGATGACTCGGTCAGGTTGTATCTGCGGGAAATCGGTAAAATTCCACTACTTAGCGCTGAAGAAGAAATGGACTTGGCGCGCCGAATTGTTGAAGGCGATAAAAAGGCTAAGGATAAGATGGCTGAGGCGAATATGCGTTTGGTGGTGTCAATTGCTAAGCGTTATTCTGGTCGCGGTTTGGACTTTTTGGATTTGATTCAAGAAGGAAATACTGGACTTTTGCGTGCGGTTGAGAAGTTTGATCCAGATAAGGGATTTAAGTTCTCGACTTATGCGACTTGGTGGATTCGCCAGGCAATTACGCGTGCGATTGCTGACCAAGCGCGAACGATTCGTATTCCAGTTCACATGGTGGAAACGATCAATAAATTGCTACGTACTCAGCGACGAATGACTCAGGAATTGAACCGTGAGCCGACAATTGAGGAATTGTCTAAAGAGCTGGATATGGAACCAGAGAAAATTGAATATGTCATTAAGATCAAGCAAGACATTTCTTCTTTGGACGCTGGTGTTGGTCGTGACGGTGAAGATGACGATTCTGTGTTGCAAGATTTTATCGTTGACGAAGATACGGTTTCGCCAGAAGATTCCGCTTCAAATCAATTATTAAAAGAGCAAGTTCAGGAAATTCTATCAAGTTTGAGTGATCGCGAGCAGAAAATTGTTCGAATGCGTTTTGGTTTGGACAATGGAAAAAATCACACCTTGGAAGAAGTTGGTCAGGAATTTGCGGTTACGCGTGAGCGAATCCGCCAGATTGAAGCTAAGGCGCTAGCAAAACTTCGCAAGCACAAAGATGCGAAAAAACTTTACGAATATCTGGACTAATTAACACTGTTCGGGCGATTTACAAAAATGGGCGTCGTGAGTTGCGGCGTCTATTTTTTGGTGTAATTGCTCGAGGCTGCCGTCGTTAATGATGAAATAATCAGCAATAGCAATTGGTCCACCTTTTTCCAAATTCTCGATTTCTGACCAGTCGCGCTGATCAACTTCGTGCGGTTGCATTGGGCGCTCTATGCGCTTAGCCATTCGTTGATAACGGAGGTATTTCGGCGTAACAATAGCAATAACGACAACTTGTCCAGGAAATTCGTGCTTAAGGAGTTTATATTCACTCCAAGTGTATAATCCGTCCAAAACGATTTTATTTTGCCCGGCGTTTATTAAGTCGTGGATGTTTTTTATGACGCGTTTGATTACGAAATCTTTGCCTTCGCGACGACGAATTTCTTCGCGAAATTGCTGTTGATTGTCCCAAGTTTTTTCAATTCCAGCCTCGTCCATGGCTTTATAAATAACGCCACCGAAGTAAATTTTTGGAAATCCTTTTTCTGTCAAATATTCGACAGCCGAACTTTTGCCGCTGCCCGCCAATCCAACCAGGGCGATAATTTTTGCATATGGTTGTGTCATGTACTAATTTTAACAATTTGTTGACATTCTTCCAAATAGAGAGTATGTTTGTGATAAGTATTATGGAAACGCTTCATGGATATACTGAAGAGTTACCTCAGAATTCTCCTTCTGACCTTGATATTAAGGGTCAAGAAAATCCAGCAAATAATTATAAGATAATGGCTCAGGTTGAGGAGCTGGAGTCAAAATTTGATCATAATCCAGACGGTAGCGAGAAATGGCAGAGGCTTATTAGCGAACCTATAGAGGATCAATATGGGCAGATTTGGATGATTTGGAAAAATCCTGCCGCTTCGCTATCTAATCCGAAAAGTCGCTATCAGATATACACAATCCTACAAGATGATATGTTTGAGGATGAAGGCGATACGAAGAATCCGACTATAGAAGCATATAAAAAATTTGGACAAGCTGCTATATCCACTGTTTGGTCGGCGGTAAAATTATCTATGGATTTTAAATATGTTATCGTGAATGATGCGTCATATTTTGATTATTCCAGAATATTTAAGGAATACTCTACTAAAACTTACGAGTTTGAAGTTGGTCATGATAAACATGGTACGCCAATATTGCTTGATGTGATTTTGAATGACGACAGTCCTCCAATTTGTATTTATCACGATCAGGTAAGAGAATACGAGGAGAGTTTGATAGAAAAAGCTTCGTTAGGAATAAAACATCAGGGTAGAGAAGAGAGCTTGAAGAAGGTTTTTTCAGAAAAAGTGTGTCAAAAGCTAGGCGCTACGTCGATCAACTCTCTGACGGCAGTCGCTTAAATGCTACAATAGAAGTATGAAGCGTCTAGTGGTTATTGATGGAAAGTCGGTGTTTTACCGAGGTTATTATGCCATGCCGGGATTGTCGATGGCTGACGGAACTCCGACTGGTGGTGTGTATGGATTTGTAAGTTTGGCAATTGAGTTAATTAAGAAATTAGAGCCGGATTATGTGGCGGTAGCTTGGGATAAACGAGGCACGAATATTCGCAAGCGGCGGGAATTATATCCAGAATATAAAGCTGGTCGCAAGCCAGCGCCAGATGATTTTTACCAGCAAATTCCGATTTTACACGAGTTGCTTGATGCGTTTGGCTGGCCGCTTTATGAAATTGATGATTACGAGGCGGATGATATTATGGGCGCATTTGCCAGGCAAGCGGAATCTCGCGGAATTGAAACGTGCTTGATAACGTCGGATTTGGACGCATTGCAATTGATATCACCAATGACCAAAGTTTACGCCATGAAAAATGGTTTAAGGAATATCGAGGAATTTACGGCGGAACATTTTGAAGAAAAATACGGAATTCGGACGGAGCAATTTTTAGACCTGAAGGCTTTGAAGGGTGATTCAAGTGACAATTTGCCGGGCGTGCCGGGAATTGGTGAGAAAACGGCGGTGAAATTATTGCAAGAATATGAAACTCTGGACGGAGTTTATGAGCATCTGGACGAGCAAAAAGGCGCTTTGCGAACGAAGTTGGAAAATGGTCGTGAGTCGGCATATTTGACCAAGCAAGTGGCGGAAATTTGGACGGACGCGCCGATTGAATTGGACTGGGATGTGGCGGATGTTAATGATTGCGACTTTACGCGAGTAACGGAAATTCTGCAGAAGTTGGAGTTTAATTCGCTGATTGGACGATTGCCAAAAACAATGCAAATGGCGGAAAATGAGAAAAAAGAAGAACCGAAGTTGGATATTCCACGAATTGAAAAATTGCCCGATATGCCGATGTTTGAGGCGGAAAATATAATATATATCGATTCGTCGGAGCCTGACGTAATTTACATAAGCTCAAATCCTGAGTCAGTGTGGACGGCGAAAATTGATGAAACTAGTCAATCTATATGGCAATTATTGGCGCAGGGAATTGTGATCGCGGCGGATGTCAAACGGTTATATCACGCGTTGGATAATCATGGCGTGGCGGCACGTTTTCACGAAGTTTGGGATGTTGGACAGGCGGCGTTTTTGATTGATCCGCTGAAGCGCGATCGTAGTTTGAGTGCGCTGTCTGGTGATTTTTCTGATGACAATTCCGCGCCTTATCAATTGGCTCGCTTGCATAAAATTTATCGTGAACAAAAAGTTTACATGTCAAACAATTCGCAAATTGCGCGCGTGGCTTACGAGTTTGATTTTCCAGTAATTTGGGCGCTATTCCAGATGGAAAAACGCGGGATGAAGTTGGACGACACGCTATTAAAACAGATGGGCGATGAGCTGGCGGCGGAAGTTCGTGAGCTTGAACAACAAATGTATTCCATGGCTGGATATGAGTTTAACGCGTCTAGTCCAGCGCAACTTTCTGAGGTTTTGTTTACCAAATTACAATTACCAACCGTGGGCATAAAAAAGGGAAAAACTGGATATTCAACAGGTCAAAAAGAGTTGGACAAATTACGTGGACAACATCCGATTATCGAGTTGATTGAGCGATATCGAGAATTGACCAAATTGATCAGCACGTACATTGAGGCGTTACCAAAATTGATGGCGACTGATGGGCGAATTCACACTACGTTTAATCAGGATGTAACCAGCACGGGGCGGCTGAGCAGTACAAATCCGAATTTACAGAATATTCCGGTGCGGACTGAACTGGGTAGGAAAATTCGCCAGGCGTTTGTTCCGAGTGATGGTAAAGTTTTTGTCGGCGCGGATTATTCACAATTTGAATTGAGGCTGGCGGCTGTGCTGGCGGGTGACGAGAAGTTGATTGAAGACTTTAATAGCGATGTTGATATTCACGCAAAAACGGCGGCGGAAACATACGGAATGTCGATTGACGAAGTAAGCAAATCTCAGCGTCGAGCAGCGAAAGTGATCAATTTTGGTGTACTTTACGGAATGAGCCCGCACGGTTTGGCGGCGGCTACGGGAATGTCATTTACAGAGGCGAAAAAGTTTATTGATCATTATTTTGAGGTGCGAAAGCCGATTCGTCAGTACTTGGATAAAATTCTAACTCAAGCGCGAGAACAGGGATTTGTTGAAACGTATTTCGGCAGGCGACGACCAACGCCTGATGTAAAATCGAGCAATTTTATGGTTCGGTCTTCGGCGGAAAGAGCTGCGATGAATATGCCAATTCAAGGCACGGAAGCGGATTTGATGAAATTGGCGATGATTCGGCTGGAGGATAAATTGTCAGGTTTGGCTGACGCGATTTTACAGGTTCATGATTC
Source organism: uncultured Candidatus Saccharibacteria bacterium (assembly GCA_965240135.1). Taxonomy (GTDB): domain Bacteria; phylum Patescibacteriota; class Saccharimonadia; order Saccharimonadales; family Saccharimonadaceae; genus Nanosynbacter. The sequence goes on along the minus strand of CBDEJQ010000029.1, from coordinate 8,961 downwards.
GATTTTGGTGGAATGCAAACCTGAAGACGTCCAGAAAGTCAGCGAGATTATGAAAGCGGAAATGGAAGGCGTTTGTCCGGAATTGCCGATTAAATTGAAAGTAGATGTCGGTACGGGCGTAAATTGGGGTGAAGTATAGAAAATATGGTATAATTATGCCATGAAATACACTCAACGACGAAATTCATTTTCTCGATTTGTACCAATTTTGCTGGTTATTGTTATCACGGTTGTGGCGGTAGCAGCGGTTATTGCGATTGGTCGAGCATTATTTGGCAAAAACGATTCAGGTCAAACAACGGATCAGAATGTTAACGTAGGGCAAGTTGCTTTGTTGTCGACGGACGCGGGAAGCGCGGTTCGATTGACAGTACGCGGACCAATTGTAGCGAATGAGAATTTCCGCTCATATAGCATCACTATTTCGCCAGAATCTCGCGAAATGACGACGTACGAGGGATATTTAGATAAGCCGATTGCAGAGAAAAAATTGGACAATAACAGCAAGGCTTATACGGAGCTGGTTTATGCGCTCGATAAGCGAAAAATGATGGAAGGTACGCCGCTGACTGAGCAGCAAAACGATTTGCGCGGGATTTGTGCTAGCGGTAAAATTTACAAATTCGAAACTTTGAAGGATAATTCCGTTGTGAAGAGTTTGTGGACGTCGGATTGTAGCGGCTCTAAGGGCTCAGCACAAGCTAATGTAAACGAGATTTTGGATATGTTTTTGAAGCAAATTCCTGACGGTAAGAAAATGGCGGCTGGAATTGGCCTAAGTCAAGAAGAAGCTTTGTTTAAGCTGTAGGACTCGCCGAATGCCCGAGCTACCCGAAGTTGAGACAGTTCGTCGCGGTTTGGCGGATTTATTACCAGGTCAGGCTGTTGTACGAGCTACGGTATTTGATTCGCCAAAAAGCTTTCCGAATTCGCCAATTGACGTTCAGCAATTTTTATATGGTGCGCATGTAACGGCGGTGCGACGTCGCGCAAAAGTGCTGATGATTGATCTTGATACGCGTTATTCGCTGGTGATACATCTTAAGATGACTGGGCAATTAATTTTTCGTGGGGCTAATAGTTTTGCTGGTGGTCATCCGAACGATAGTTTGATTGGTGAATTGCCAGATAGATCGACACGCGTACAAATTGATTTTACGGATGGTTCGCACTTATTTTTCAATGATCAGCGTAAGTTCGGCTGGATGAAATTGATGCCGACCGATGAGATAGAAAATTTGCCATTTATGCAGAAAGTTGGTCCGGAACCGCTCGATAAAAAAACTGAGGCGATGGATTTTATTAAGAGAATTCGTCGTCGGCAAAATTCGATGATAAAGCCGGCGTTTCTTGATCAGTCGGTAATTGCAGGGGTTGGCAATATTTACGCCGATGAAGCTCTGTGGGCTGCAAAAATTCACCCTCAGACGCGCGTTAGGAATGTTAGTGATGACCAATTGGAAAATTTGTTTAACGAACTGCGTCAGATTTTGCAATTGAGTATTGATCAGGGCGGCTCGACGGATAAAAATTATGTTGACGCTGAAGGCAGAAAAGGCAATTATCTGTCGTTTGCGCATGTATTTCGCCGGGAAGGTCAGCCGTGCCATCGACATCCTGATCAAGAGATTGTAAAGATGAAAGTTTCTGGACGCGGTACGCATATTTGTCCAGTTTGCCAAGTGGAGGCGAAGTGATTTACCTTTTTTACGGCGAAAATGAATTCGAGAAACGGCGGGCAATTGCTAAGCTGATCGGCAACGAAAAAGCGGCGCGACATAATGGCGAAGAGTTGACGCTGGTTGGAATGCAGAAAATAGCAATTGGGCAGACGCTGTTTATGAACTCGTCGGTGTATTTGATTTCAAAATTGAGCGAAAATTCTGAGATTTGGTCGCAGCTTCCAGATGTGAAGTTTGATGATGGCAGGACGATTATTTTGGTGGAAGATAAAATTGATAAGCGAACAAAAACGTATAAGTGGCTGCAGAAAAATGCCAAAGTTCAGGAGTTTTCACCACTTAGTGATCGTCAAAAACCACAGCTTTTAAAGTGGTGCGTGGCGGAGGCGAAGGTTCGCGAGTGTGAATTAACGAATCGTCAAGCAGAGATAATTGTCGATCGTTTGGGATTTGATCAGTTGCGACTGAGTAACTTTTTGGATCAATTGGCGCTGGCGGAAAAAGTGACGGATGATTTAATTGACAACTTCATACCTCTGGCGAGGACGGAGAATGTGTTTGATTTGTTTGTTTCGGCGCTGGCGGGTGATTATGATAAGGTTCACGATATAATTAGCTATTTGGAGTCGGAAAGTGGCGTTGATGGCGCTTACCAGACAATGGGATTGCTTGCCTCGCAGACAACTAACTTGACGGCGTTGGTTTTAGCTGACGGTGATAGTAAGTCGGTGGCTTCAGATTTTTCGGCTAATCCGTATGTTTTACGAAAATTGGCGTCTTCGGCAAAAGGTGTTGATAAGGAAAAACTGAAAAGGATAAATGAGGCACTACTTCGGGCGGACTTGCAAATGAAAACAACTTCTGTAAATCCGTGGTTGCTCGTGGAGACGGCGCTGGTTGGAATTGGAAAATAAAAATACCCCAGTTAATTCCGGGGTATTTTCTAGTAATCTTTATGGATTATTTTTCAGCTTTCTTAGCAGCTGGCTTCTTTGCTGGGGCTTTTTTAGTAGCAGTTTTCTTAGCTGTTGCTGGCTTTGCGGCCGGTTTTTTAGCAGCTTCTAATGTAACACCTGCTTTTTTAGCAATTTTGCTCAATGCGCTCTTTCGGCGAGCAGCGGTATTTTTCTTAATCAAGCCTTTTTTAACAGCGGTGTCAATTTCGCTTTGTGCTGCAGCAAGAGTCTTTGCGCTTGGTTCTGCAGAGAAAGCTTTAACAGCAGTCTTGATGTCTTTTTTAATGCTGATGTTTCGCTCGCGGCGCTTTAGGGTTTGTTTAGCACGCTTGATGGCGGATTTGATGATTGGCATGTTTCTCCTTTACCTCTATAGATTTGTATCGCTAATCAGGAAGAATTATACAGAAAATAGCATAAATTGTAAAGAGGTGGCTTAGATATTGACTTTATGGTACTGCTTATGGTATAGTGATGCCAAGCGTAATTACAAAAAACAAACATAGGAAAAATCATGTCAAACGGATCAGCAAAGCAAAAAGTAATCCAGAGCATCAAGGATGTAACTAATATTTTAGTGACGGTGAGTTCTAGCCCGTCGGTCGACGAATTGTCGGCAGCATTGGGATTGACGATTTTCCTCAATAAGCTAGGGAAGCACGCTACGGCTGTGTTTAGTGGCGACATTCCGCCAGCAATTACGTTCTTGAATCCTGATAAAACGTTTGAGCAGACTGCAGATTCTTTACGTGATTTTATTATTGCCTTGGATAAAGAAAAGGCTGACCATTTGCGCTATAAAGTTGTTGATGACGCGGTGAAGATTTTTATTACGCCATATCGTACGACAATTACCGATAAAGACTTGGAATTTTCACAGGGTGATTATAACGTTGAGCTAGTTTTGGCGCTAAATGTTGAAAATAGTGAAAGTATTGATACGGCTTTGACTGCGCACGGTAAGATTTTACACGATGCTACGGTTGTGGCTATAACAGCGGGCGACGTAAAGAGTGGTCTGGGTTCTGTTGATTGGCACGAATCTAATGCTAGCGGTGTGAGTGAAATGGTTGTGGAATTGCTTGATGATCTGAAAACGCCAAAAGTAACTCTGGACGAACAGATGGCGACGGCTTTGCTTACGGGAATTGTGGCGGTAACTGAGAGGTTTAGCAATGGAAATACATCATCAAAGGTTATGACCACGGCCGCAGAACTTATGGCAGCTGGCGCAAATCAGCAATTGGTGGTTTCAAAGATTGCAGAGAGTGAAGTAGAGGACGAGCCACAGAAGATTGAAAAGATCGAAGAAAAATCTCCAGAAAAAGAAGAAACTTCAGAGGATAAAACTGAAGAAGTAGAGAAAGACGAGGAAACCGTACACGCGGACGGAACTTTGTCGATTAGTCACGAAAAGAAGGGCGATGTTGATGAAGTAGCTGAACAAACAGCGAAGGAAAAGCAAGAAGAGTCTGCTAGGATTGCCGAAGAGAAATTGGCTAAAATTGAGCCGATAAAGGAAGAACCACAAGCCGAGGAAGAAAAGCCGAGTGAAAAGATAGTTTCAAAGGGCGAACTTTCTTTTGAGGAAACTCCGCTGATGGGTGGCACTCTGAACGCAACGACTACACAGGCCGCCGAGGATAAGATTAGGGAATTGGCTAGCGATCAAAATAAAACCATCTTAACGCACGGTAAATATGTGGGTGATAATACGCCGTCGTTTGGCGATACTCCGTTAAATGCGGCGATGGGCGCGTCTGATGAACCACCAAAGATTGATCCGTTCGCGACAACTAATGCCGCTGAGCAAAAATTGTCGACGATACCTGTTGCGCCGCAATCTGAAGAGTCGATTATTTCGGCAATTACCAACGACACAAATCAATTGAATAATCCAGTGGTGCCAGCTCCGAGTCAGCCGATTGCGCCAATTGAGCCAGCAATAACAAATCCTGAAAATAGCATTCCAAGTTTCGATTTACCAATGCCGCCAGCAATGCCAGATTTCGGCGCTTTGCCACCAATGCCGCCAGCGCCTACAGGTGTTGATGTAAATGGATTGCCACAGATTGCACCGCTAGGGGTGGCTCCTGAGCCAGTAGCCGCTCCGCAAGCTCCAGCGCCTGCGCCGATCACCGCGATGCCAACTCAGCCAGCTCAAAATGCAGATTTCAATCCAGCGCAATTCCACATCCCAGGACAATAGTTGATGGACGAAGTGATTCTCATAGACAAACCTCAGGGAATGACTAGCTTTGGGGTGGTGGCGCGCTTGCGACGAGTTTTATCTAATCAGGTAGGAAAGAAGGTAAAGGTTGGCCACACGGGTACGCTTGATCCGTTCGCTACGGGGCTAATGATTATTGTGACTGGAAAGAAATGCCGCGAAGCTGAAACTTTCACTAAGTTAGATAAGTGGTACGAGGCGGAAATTATTCTGGGCAAGAATAGCTCTACGGGCGACCCAGAAGGCGAAATTACTGATGTTTCTGATTGTGAGCCAAGCTTGGAAGAAGTTCAGCGGGTGATTAGTCAATTTGTGGGAAAAATTGAGCAGACGCCGCCGATTTTTAGCGCAATAAAAATTAACGGTGAAAGAGCGTATAGATTGGCGCGCGAAGGCAAACAAGTTAAAATCCCTAAGCGCGTAATAGAAATTTACTCATTGGAGCTATTGGCATACGAATATCCCAAATTAAAGATCAGAACTCACGTTTCAAGCGGAACTTATATCCGAACGTTGGCGGTGGATATTGGCGATAGATTAGGGACGGGTGCGTATTGTGAGAATTTGCGTCGAACAAAAATAGCCGACTATTCCATCGACGAGGCAAAGACTCTGGCGGACTTTGGAATTACTAGCTAATTGCAAAAAACAGAGAAGCTTGGTATAATTACAGAGCTATGATTAGCAAAGAGAATAAAGCGAAAGCAATTGCTTTGACTCAGGTCAATAAAAACGACGTCGGTAGCCCACAAGCTCAGGTGTCAGTTTTGACGGCTCGTATCAAAGAAGTCACAGAGCATTTGAAGGCGAATAAGCACGACTTCATGGCTCGTCGCGGCTTGATCCAAATGGTTGGTAAGCGCAAGCGTTTGCTGAAATATTTGGAGCGAACTGATTTTGAGTCTTACAAAGCAGTTGTTGCCAAATTAGGTTTGCGTAAATAATTTACGTTAAAAACTGCTTAAATCCCCTTTGACGAAAAGGGGATTTTTGTTGTTCTGGCTATTTTTTCAATTTGGCGATAATCACATCTCGTCCGTCGTTTGCGCCGCCCAAAGTGCAGGAATAAAGAGTTAATTGCGGCTGATCTGTGCGCTGTTCGATTTCCACGGCGTCTGGCTTAACGCTTTGTTTTTCGATGATGACGTAATTGTAACGCACGCCGTTATAGTCAATGATAATTTCATCGCCGACAGTCAATTTGTCGATATTATAAAAAGGTGATTTTCTGAGCGTCTGCTGAGGAGTCAGGCCCATAATAAAGCGGTGTGCAGATAAGACAAAATTGCCGCCATCTTTTGGGTTGCCGTTTTCTGGTTTACGCCACCACGCGCCATGTTCCATTGTTTCGGCGCCGCCAGTACTGTAGGGCAAATTTATATCGATTTTCGGTATGTAAAGTCGATTTTCGGTAATTTTATTCTCAGTTTTAGTGATGAGCTGAGTGGTGTGGTTGTCTTTTGGGTTGATGTTTTGCGACAAAATAAGGGGCGTGCCGATGAGAACAAGCAAATAAACTCCGCCAAGAATCATTAAGATTGCGATTATAGTTAAGATATAGCTTTTCCAACTTTTCTGGCGATTTTTTACTGAATCTAGCTGAAGTGACATGAATAAATTATAGCATACCCATCTGTTAATAAGGTTATGTTAAGCGCGCTCGCGGCTGGCGTTTGGGCTGAGGTTTTAGTATAATATAAGGAGCAATTTGTAACGCGGAAGTGATAGAGATGAGACGACTAAATTGCCAAGTAATTTCATCCCTGTTACTACCGCAAGAAAGGAGCTCTTTATGAGTATTATCAATCCAAGCGGCAAGGAGATTTTTAGTGTTACCACTGATTTTTGTGGTCGGCCGCTGACTTTAGAAGTGAATCGCGTCGGTTTTAGGACGACTGGTAGCGTTTTGGTGCGTTACGGCGACACTGTAGTTTTGGGTAGCGCTCAGGTTAGTCCGCGTCCAGTACAATTGGACTATTTTCCATTGTCGATTGATTATGAAGAAAAATTTTATGCAGCAGGTAAGATTTCTGGCAGCCGATTTATTAAGCGCGAAGGTCGCCCAAGCGATGAAGCTGTGCTGATTGGTCGATTGATTGATCGTCCGATTCGTCCGCTTTTCCCGAAAGGTTATCGACAGGAAATTCAAGTCGTCGCGACTGTTTTGAGTATGGATCCGAGTTTCCGTCCAGATGTGATTGCGATGATTGCTGCGTCTAGTGCGTTAATGTTAACTGGTACGCCGTTTGATGGTCCAGTGGCTGGTTTGCGCGTGGGTCGAGTCAATGGCGAATTTAAGGCGTTCTTGACTCCGGAAGAGCGCGAAAAGTCGGATCTTGATTTGGTTGTGGCTGGTATTGAAAGCGGTATAACAATGGTCGAGGCTGGTGCTAAAGAAGTTTCGGAAGATGTTATTGTTGATGCTATGGCGTGGGCTCACCAGATGATGCAGCCAGCAATTGCCTTGCAGCGCGAATTGGCAGAAAAAGTTGCGCCAACACAGCAGGAATACGATTTAATTTTGCCAGATGAATCAATTCAGCAAACAGTTAACGCGTGGGCTGATGGGAAATTTGGTGAGAAAATCCGTCGTCCATATCCAGAGCGCAATGAGATGATTAGCGAAATTCGCGCTGAGTTCCATGAGGCGATGGCGGAAAAATTGGGACTGGACGAGGAAGAATATAGCGAAGTTCGTGGCGATTACGACGAAGCGTTTACTTTGGCTTTACATAAAGATGTTCGTCGGGGAATTGTCACTGAGCGAGTTCGTCCTGATGGTCGACAATTGACCGAGATTCGTCCGCTCAGTTCGGAAGTTGGATTCTTGCCGCGTGCTCACGGCTCCAGCTTGTTTACGCGTGGCGTGACTCAGGGTATGAATATTGTAACTTTGGCACCGCTTAGTTATTCGCAATTGATTGACACTATGGAAATTACCGACGGTGAGCGACGTTATATGCATCATTACAATGCGCCGGGCTATACGGTTGGCGAAGTTAAGCGAATGGGCAGTCCAGGTCGACGTGAAATTGGTCACGGATACTTGGCGGAACGCGCCTTGCTTCCAGTTTTGCCAACTGAAGAAGATTTTCCATACGCTATTCGCTCAGTTACTGAGATTATGAGTCAGAACGGTTCGACTTCTATGGCGGCGACTTGTTCTAGCTGTTTGGCGTTGATGGATGCTGGTGTGCCAATTTCGGCTCCAGTGAGTGGAATTGCTATGGGTCTAATGATGGACGGCGATACTCCGTATGTGTTGAGCGATATCGCTGATGCTGAGGACTTTGCTGGTGATATGGACTTTAAGGTGACTGGAACTTCAAAGGGTATTACAGCTCTTCAAATGGATATGAAGGTTCATGGTTTGCCAGTGGCGGTATTGCGTCAAGCGATTGAGCAGAGTAAAGCGGGTCGCGCGCACATTTTGGAGCATATGCTCAGCGTTCTTCCAGAGCCTCGTAAGTCGCTCAGTCCGTATGCGCCACGAATTGAGAAGATTAAGATTGACCCAGATAAGATTGGCGTGATTATCGGTAAGGGTGGCGAGACGATCAATAAGATTACTTCGGAAACTGGCGCTGAAATTGATATTAAGGAAGATGGTCTGATTACCGTGGCTAGCCCAGACGGCGCGTCGATTGAAAAGGCTATGAACTGGATTAAGAGTCTGGTTGAGGAGCCAGAAGTTGGCAAGATTTACGAAGGTAAAGTTGTTGGTATTAAAGATTTTGGTGCGTTTGTGAATATACTTCCTGGCATTGACGGAATGGTCCATATTTCGAAATTGGCAGAACATCGAGTTGAAAAAGTGACTGATGTCGTGAAAGAAGGTCAAACTGTTCGCGTGAAAATCACTGGAATTGACGAGCGTGGTAAGATCAATTTGACGATGATTGGTTTGTAAATATATAATAGCGAAAGCGTAATTTTAGGAGGAAAATTTATGGACAATAGTAACAACAACAAATCTCAAGTGCCGTCTCAGCCACAATTCCAGCAGTCTCCACAACAGCCACAATTCCAACAGGCTCAGCAGCCTCAGCCACAACAACTTCCGCAACAACCAGTCATGGGAACTCCATACCAA
>CBDEJQ010000028.1:0-15369 GCA_965240135.1 uncultured Candidatus Saccharibacteria bacterium | reverse complement strand
CGTATGAACCTTGGTCAGATTTTTGAAACTCACCTTGGTATGGCAGCACGAGCATTGGGCTACCGCGTAGCAACTCCGTCATTTAACGGTGTTCCAAGTGAGAAGATTTCCGACGAGCTAGAAAAAGCTGGTTTGGCGCGTGACGGTAAGAGCCAATTGTTTGACGGCCGCACCGGTGAACCATTTGAGGAACGAACGACAGTTGGTGTGATGCACATGATTAAGTTGCACCACATGGTTTCTGACAAGATTCACGCCCGCTCAACTGGTCCATACACGATGGTTACTCAGCAGCCGCTTGGTGGTAAAGCACAAAACGGTGGTCAGCGCTTCGGTGAAATGGAGGTTTGGGCATTGGAAGCTTACGGTGCCGCTGCAACCCTGCAGGAAATGTTGACAATTAAGTCCGACGACGTTTACGGTCGCGCAAAGGCTTACGAGTCAATCATTAAGGATGAGCCGATTGTTGGTCCAAAACTTCCAGAGTCCTTCAACGTGTTGGTTAAGGAGCTTCAAGGTTTGGGTCTTCGAGTTGATTTGGTTGACGACGAGGCAACAGTTGACGCTGAGCATGTTATCGCTTCAAGTGGTCCGGAAGATAAGACTGTCGCCGCTGACGATGATGACAAGGAAGAAGCATACTTGGACGAATCAGATGACATCGGTGAAATTGACGATGGTATGAGCGTGCAAGATATTGATGAAGTAGAAGAAATAAAGGAGGACGCGTAAGATGGCAAATTCTGCATTTAACGCAACGGGCATCAGCGATTTTGACGCGGTTCGTTTGGCGGTAGCTAGCCCAGAAGACATTCTGAAATGGAGCTACGGCGAAGTTTTGAAGCCAGAAACAATTAACTATCGCACACAAAAGCCAGAACGCGACGGATTGTTCTGTGAGCGAATCTTTGGTCCAGTTAAGGATATCAATCCACACGACTCAAAGCTTAAGGGTGTTCGATCACGCGAAGCTGCTGTCGATAAGAATGGCGAATTGGTTACTAAATCAATCGTTCGTCGTGAGCGAATGGGACATATTCAATTGGCAGTTCCAGTTGCGCACATTTGGTTTATGCGCGGCACTCCAAGCGCCATGAGCCAGCTGCTTGGTATGACGGTTCGCAATATTGAGAAAATCGTTTATTTTGCAACTTACGTTATCTTAAGCGTTGACGAAGCAACTCGTGATCAATATTTGGCAGATTTGGAAGCGGAAACTGATTTGGCTCGTAAGGCTATCAAAATCCGTTACGAAAAAATGGCTGAAGAAGATGGCGCTGACGTTAAGCAATTAGCGAAAGAGCAGAGCCGTGAAGTCGAGGAATTGGAAGAAGCTTACGTTGGTAAGAAATCTCAATTGGAGAGCTTAAACAAGGGCGCTTTGATCTCAGAGAGCGAATATCGCAACTTGCCAGAAGAATATGACGAATTGATCGAAGTTGGCATGGGCGCCAGCGCAGTCAAGGAACTTTTGGACAATATCGACCTGCCAAAGCTCATTGCTGAATTGACAGAGGAAGCTGAAACTGCGAAAGGTCAGCGACAGAAGAAGTTGCTAAAGCGTCTGAAGATGCTCGAAAGCATGGAATCTGCTGGCATTAAGCCATCAAGCCTATGTATGACTGTTCTGCCGGTGATTCCTCCGGATCTTCGTCCAATGGTGGCGTTGTCTGGTGGCCGATTCGCGACATCTGACTTGAATGATTTGTACCGCCGAATTATCAACCGAAACAATCGCTTGAAGAAGTTGATTGAGCTTAACGCGCCAGAAGTTATTCAGCGCAATGAAAAGCGCATGCTTCAGGAAGCTGTTGACGCTTTGATTGATAATTCAGCATCACGCGGTCGCGCAGTTAGCTCGACTGGCGGTCGCCGCAGCTTGAAGAGCTTGAGCGATATGCTAAAGGGTAAGCAAGGTCGCTTCCGCCAGAACCTTCTTGGTAAGCGTGTTGACTATTCTGGTCGCTCGGTTATCGTGGTTGGTCCAAAATTGAAGATTAACCAATGTGGTTTGCCAAAGCAAATGGCGCTGGAATTGTTCAAGCCATTCGTGATTAGCTGGCTGATTAAGAATGAATTTGCACACAATATTCGCTCGGCTTCACGTCTAATTGAAGCTGGTGAAGCGGTAGTTTGGGACGCGCTGGATTCAGCAATTGAAGGCAAATACGTGTTGCTTAACCGCGCACCAAGTTTGCACCGTTTGTCAATTCAAGCCTTCCAGCCGGTTTTGGTTGAAGGAAAAGCTATTCAATTGCACCCGCTAGTTTGTGCTGGATTTAACGCCGACTTCGACGGTGACCAGATGGCTGTTCACTTGCCGCTATCAAAAGAAGCTCAGGCCGAAGCTCGCGAATTGATGAGCGCAACTGCCAACTTGTTGAAGCCTGCCGATGGTGCGCCAGTGCTGCACATTTCGCAGGACATCGTGCTTGGTAACTATTACTTGACTTACGACAAGCCACAAGCTCAGACTGATAAGGTTAAAACTTACAGCTCTGTTTACGAAGCAGAAATGGCGTATGACAATGGCGTAATTCACTTGCAAACCCCAATTCGTATCTTTGCGAAAGGTAAAATGCGTGAAACAACTTTGGGTCGTGTCTTCTTCAATGAGATTCTGCCTGAAGATTTCCCATACGATAACAATGTCCAGACCAAGAAGCAGCTTAAGAAGGTGTTGGCGCAAATCTTTAACAAGTACGGCGCCGAGGAAACCGCTAAGATTGCAGACCGCATGAAGGGTCAAGCTTTCCGCTTTGCTACGGTTGCGGCTGTGTCGACTGGTATGACCGACTACGTCCACTTCGAAGAAATCCCTCAGTTTGTGGCTGAAGGTGACGCTAAGGCGGCTTTGATTTCTGAGCAATTCGACCAAGGTTTGATTACTGAGGAAGAGCGATACAACTTGACGGTTAGTGCATGGCGAAACGTCGACAATAAGATTACAGCATTCCTGAAAGATCAATTGGCACACATGGACACCAGTATTTCTATGATGGTCAACTCTGGTGCTCGTGGTGATATTTCCAACGTGAAGTTGGCGAGCGCGATGATTGGTGTTCAGATGGACGCAACCAACCATGAGATTGAGCTTCCAATCCGCAGCTCTTACACGGGCGGTTTGTCTAGCCTTGAGGCCTTTATCGCAACCCGTGGTGCACGTAAGGGTCTTATTGACACGGCGCTTAAGACTGCCGACTCAGGTTACTTGACTCGTCGTTTGGTAGACGTTGCACAAGATGTCTTCACCGTTGAAGATACTGATGGCGACGATGAAGGTTACGCAATTTACCGATCAGAAACCGAAGAGACAATGATCGACTTCTCAAACCGTTTAGCTGGTCGTTATGCCGCTGAAACAATTCCAGGTCACGTCAATAAGAACGAATTGATCACGCGTGAAATCGCAGATTCAATTGATGACGACGAAAGCATTGAAAGCGTTAAGATTCAGTCTGTATTATCAACAAATAACCTTAACGGTATTCCACAGCGAAGTTACGGTATTGATATGTCGACTGGTAAATTGGTTGGCAATCATCAGCCAGTTGGTGTTATCGCCGCTCAGTCAGTCGGTGAGCCAGGTACTCAGTTGACGCTTCGCACCTTCCACAACTCTGGTGTTGCTGGTGGTGACATTACCCAAGGTTTGCCTCGTGTTGAAGAATTGTTTGAAGCGCGTACACCAAAGGGTCAGGCATTCATTACGGAAGTTGCTGGTTTGGTTGACGTTTGGGAAGACGGCAAGAAATATATCGTTCAAATTACACCAGAATCTGGCAAGGTTGAGCGATTGCCATTAGAAGGACGAACCGTTGTGGTTAAGGCTGGCTCAAGCGTTAAGGCTGGCGATGTCTTGGCAACTGGCGAGAGCGATACTCGACCTTTGATCGCGCCATTTGACGGTGTGATTGAGTCGGCTGAGGATACTTTGGTGATCGCGGCAGAAGCTGCTTCGCCAACTCGTTATGAAATCCCAGGCAATATGCAGCTGGTCGTTAAGGCAAACGATGTTGTCGAAGCTGGCGATCGATTGACAACTGGATCATTGAACTTGCACGATTTGATGCGACTTAAGGGTGTTGAGGCAACTCAGCGCTACATCATCAACGAAGTTCTGCGAATCTACGCTGCTCAGGGTCAGGACGTGGCTGACAAGCACTTGGAGATTATTGTTCGCCAAATGTTTAGCCGCGTGCAAATCGAAGATGCTGGTGATAGCGAATTCGTGACCGGCGACATAGTTTCTAAGGCCGCTGTGGTCAATGCGAATAAGCAATTGGCCGCTGAAGGTAAGAACTTGATTAGCTACACACAATTGCTACTCGGTATCACGAAGGTGTCAATCTGGAGCGACTCATGGCTATCAGCCGCATCCTTCCAAGACACTACTCGCGTCTTGATCAATGCTGCCGTATCTGGTCGAGCCGACCACTTGCACGGTTTGAAGGAAAACGTCATCATCGGCCGCAAGATTCCAGTAGGAACTGGTGCTGTCGAAGAAGATGAAGAATTCGAAACGCCGAGCGAAGACGAATTCGTCGAAGAAGAAGTTGCTGCTTAGTAGGTAGGTCTGACCACAATAATTCGCAACACCCGCACCTTGACTATAAGGTCGGGTGTTTTGCGTATGATGATTATTTTATTTGGTAGCTCATAAAGCACTGTATGTAGATTCGAAGTCTTTGTTTCGGATGATATGTATTGATTTTTATAGGAAAAAAGTTATATAATAATTGACGACTTAGTTCAATATGGAGAACTTGACACTTCGCCTAGATGGTGCGGTAAGGATAGGTTTGGGATATGATAATACGTATGACGAATGTACGCCGCTCATAAATGTCGTAAGCAACGTAATAAACAATTAAAGGAGGTTTTATGCCAGTATATAACAAACTTGTCCGCGATAAAATTTTGGAAATCATTAAGGACAACGGGCAAAAATCAACTCACAAAATACTTACAGCAGAAGAATACGCCGTGGAGCTTACAAAAAAGCTAGTCGAAGAGGTAGAGGAATATAAAAAAGATAAAAATACCGATGAGCTTGCCGATATCATGGAAGTAGTCTATGCTCTTGCAAGCCTGCATAGTTGTACTGCGGAAGAATTAGAAAAAATTCGCGCAGAAAAAGCAGAAAAACGCGGCGGCTTTGAAAAGAAAATATTCCTAGTGGAGGTGATGGATTAGGGTGAGTATGTGTGATAATCATCTACTTTTTTTCTGGATTGGCTTCTTAAGTCTGATTCTTTAGACTCTGAGTCTTTACTTTTACGCAATCTGTGCTAGAATAGACACAGAGTTTCCTCTTTTCGGAGTGCGCGGTGGTTTGAATGTGTACAGACTGCAATCTCGGCGGAAAAGGTATAGACACGGAGAGGAGTTGCTGAATCCAAACCGTAAGGCGAATTGCCATAATTAGTTAATCAACCAAGGAGAAATTGGATGCCAACAATCAACCAATTGGTGCGCAAACCGCGCCAAACGGCTAAGAAAAAGTCCAAGTCGCCAGCACTGGGTCGTATTCATAACGCCCTAAAAACACGTTATTACGACCAGAATGCACCGCTTAAGCGTGGTGTTTGTGTGCGTGTGACGACTAAGACGCCAAAGAAACCAAACTCAGCTTTGCGTAAAGTTGCTCGTGTTAAATTGAACAACGGCTATGAAGTTTGGGCGTACATCGGTGGTGAAGGTCACAACTTGCAGGAGCACGCCGTGGTCTTGATCCGCGGTGGTCGTGTGCCTGACCTTCCAGGTGTGCGTTATCACATCGTACGTGGTGCGCTTGACCTTCAAGGTGTCAACAACCGTAAGAAGGGTCGCTCTAAGTACGGTACAAAGAAAGGGGATAAATAATCATGCCTCGTAAAGTTACCAAGAAATTGCAGCGTGAACTTAAGCCTGATCGCCGATACCAAAGTGTACTAGTTCAGCGCTTGATCAACAAGTCAATGCTAGACGGTAAGAAATTGGCGGCTGAACGCGCTGTTTACACAGCCCTAGAAACTGCTGCTAAGAAATTGGATTCTGAAGACCCATTGGCAGTGTTTGAAAAAGCATTGAAGAACGTTAGCCCAAGCTTCGAGGTTAAGTCTCGCCGCGTTGGTGGTGCTAACTACCAGATTCCATTCCCAGTTCAGGGACATCGACAATTGCACTATGCGTTTAGCTGGCTAGTCCAAGCAGCCCGCGCTCGTAGCGGAATGCCATATTCACAGCGTTTGGCATTGGAAATTGTTGACGCTTACAATGAAGCTGGTGCTGCCTTCAAGAAGAAGGAAGACACGCATAAGATGGCTGAAGCTAACCGCGCCTTTGCGCACTTTGCTCGCGGCTAATTATTGCCTGAAAGCAAAATCAGAAAATCGCTCTAAACGGGGCGATTTTTTGGTATAATAGAAAAAATTAGGAGGGAAGATGGCGAGTTTTTCGTTTGATATTGTGTCAGAAATTGACAAGGCTGAGATGAATAATGTTTTCATGCAGGCTGAAAAAGAGATTCAAGGGCGTTATGATTTTAAGGGGACGAGCGCGGCAATTGATTGGCTGGATGATAAAAAGGGTCTGAAAATTACCGGCGACAGCGATTGGCAAGTTGACGCTGTATTAGACATCGTGCGTAAGAAGTTGGCAGGGCGCGGTCAATCAAGCAAAGTTCTGGATTTATCAAAAGAGAAAGTTGTTTCAAACCTGAAAACGACTTGGGAAATTCCGTTCAAGCAAGGTCTTGATCAGCCGACGTCGAAGCAAATTGCCGCTGATATTCGTGCTAATGCGCCGAAAGCTAAGCCACAAATTCAAGGCGACCTCGTTCGTGTTACTTCTGCGTCGAAGGACGAACTGCAGAAAGTTATTAGTTTATTGCGAGAAAGTGATTATGACACACCTTTGCAATTTGTAAATTATCGTTAGGATTGGAGCAGTATGAATCAGAAGTCAATGAAGAAATTAAAAATTGTAGCCATCGTTCTGGGTGTGGTTTTCTTGATCTCCGTTATAGTTGGGCTGATTGTTGTTAATAATAACCGCTCTTCCGGAGTTAGTAAAACCGCAAAAAAGAAGATCCAGAAGATTTTTGCCGAAGAAGATGCTAAGAGCTTGCAAAAAGTCGTTTCCAAATACGGCTATTCGATTCGGTACGACAAGAGTATTTTTACTGGCGAAGGTCACGTCTTAAATAGTGATTCTAATGAAAAACAGTACAGCGCCACTACGTATGCCGATGATGAATTGAAAGAAAGCCGCGCTTACGCGATTTTGCGATTGCATTTTAGAAAAGGTTCAGAAAAGCCGAATGAGGAAGAAGAGAAGTTTTCGTTTAGGAAGATTATGCCAGACTTCTCAATCGTAACTTCGCGCAAAAAAGCTTATTTTGATCGATCAACGATGCCTGAAGAATATAAAGACACGAAGAAATATTCAGATTTGGACTTAATGCTTCAGGGTGATATCAACAAGCAGAAAAAGGATAATCCTAACTTAAAATATCACACTAGCGACGCAACGATTTCTGGACGGAAGTTTAAGAAAATGGTCGTCGATTACGGAAGCACTATTGACGGCAAGTGGCAGAAAACTGGTGAAAAAATAACTTACTTGACAATTCAGAATGGTAGGCCGTACTGGATGACGATTTTTGCATTGAGCAAGAATTCGTACACCCAGCCATATATTGACCAGCTGGAGGCGCTGGTTGCTAAGGTAACTTTCCAGAATCCAGACAGTAGCTATTTGGTTAGGGCTGATGGTAATAATGAGGCGCAAGTGGCTTCCGCTATGATAGCTAAGACCGAAACTAAGGCAGAAAATTTCTCAGAAGATAAAGACACTACGAATACTTTGGATGAACTGGACGAAGATTCTGTTATTAAAGTGGTAGCAAGGAATCAAATTGCTACGGTCCGCGTGGGAACATATCGTTGCGCTGATATGATTTATACGGCGCAGAATGGCGCGAGTATGCAGCTGAATGGTTTGTGTACGGGTGGAATTGGTAGCGGGTCGATTGTTTCTGACGATGGCTACATTGCTACAAACGGGCATGTGACTGAAGTTTCTAATCAGAGTATGATCATGGGGCTCAACACGCAAGAGAACATGAATAAATATATAAAGTTTGTGGTAGATGCGGGCTATGTGACTCGAGAGACGCTTCGGGATTTGGCAAATAAGGCTGATGGCGGCGATCAGAGTGCGCAAGCGGCAATTCTCGGTCTTATCAATCAGGTTCCTGCCGATAATATACGTTCGCAAAACGATCGATACGATTACGTTATCCAGACCTCAAGCGAACCTATTGCGCGCGAAGATGACGGTTCGGGCAATCTTAAGTGGAAAAAGACGAAGACTAATATTCCAGCCAAGAAAATTGACGCGGAAGTTGATTTGAAGGGTCGCGGGATGGATCTGAATAGCGACAAAAGTGATGTGGCGATTCTGAAGGTTGAAGGGCGATTTCCAGCGGTGGAATTGGGTGATAGTTCTAGGATTTCTAGAGGTGATCGAGTGACGGCGATTGGTTATCCAGCAATTGTCGATGACGGCGTAAATACGAAGAAGAGTAAGACCGTCCCAACTGTTACTCAAGGTGATGTTTCTGGTTCGGCTAGTGACGCGGGCGGTCATAAGCTGTTTTCAATGAGTGCGCAAATTGCGGCGGGTAACAGCGGCGGTCCAGCGTTCGATGATGATGGCAAGCAAATTGGATTGAACACTTACGGCGGCTCGTCCTGTGCGAATAGGAGCGAGCGCAACAATTCTTGCTTTGGAGAGGGGATATTCCGTGATATTGCCGATCTGAAAACTATGGCGAAGAAAAATAATGTTGCGTTATCGGCGAATGGCGAATTAACTAAACTCTGGAAAGATGGTTTGGAAAGTTTTTCTCAAGGTAAATACTCTCAGGCAAAAGCTAAATTTGAGCAATTGGATAAAAAATACCCCGACAATTATTTAGTAGCAAAGATGATCGAAGTTTCATCCAATACTCCAGATGATTCTACGGAAAGCGAGGCATCTAGCGCAGAAGCCAGTGCGAGCGAATCAGAAAATAACACTACAGTTATAATCGTGGTTGTGGTGATTCTCTCAACGGGGGCATTATTCTTAACAGTGTCAATTATCGCAATTGCCGTTTCTGTCAGTAATCGACGCAAGATGAATACTTATCCATATCCTGCCGCTGGACAATTCCCGCAGCAGCCTCAGTATCCGCAGCAACCGTATCAGCAGCCAGTTCCGCCGCAACAACAATATCCACAACAAAACTACTATCCGCAGCAACCTGGTCAATATCCGCCAACATACGCGCAGCCGCCTGTACAACAGCCTCCGGCTAACTATCCGCCTGCGGCGCCAGCTCAGAACGACAACGAGTCTAAGAATCCTCCGACTCAGAGCTAGTCAAAAACATAGATAACTGATATAATAAAACGCAAGAGTAGTTTTTTGGTGCCAAAAAATTGACCAAAAATCTCGGCAAATTAACGTAATATAAAGGAAAATTTATGGCAGAGACGCATGTTCCGCTAAAGAATTTTAGAAATATTGGTATTATTGCCCATATTGACGCCGGTAAAACGACGACAACTGAGGGTATTTTGTACCGCACTGGTTTGACACATAAGATCGGTGTGGTTCGTGGTGAAGGTGACGGCGCTACTACCGACTGGATGGCACAGGAGAAAGAACGTGGTATTACTATTACGTCAGCTGCTGTGACTTGTTTCTGGAAAGATCACAAGATTAACATTATCGACACCCCAGGGCACATTGACTTTACCGCTGAGGTTGAGCGTAGTTTGCGCGTGCTTGACGGTGCAGTTACAGTCTTTGACGGTAAGATGGGTGTTGAGGCTCAGTCTGAAACTGTTTGGCGCCAAGCTAATAAGTACGGCGTGCCACGTATTTGTTTCGTTAACAAGATCAACCAGACTGGTGGTGACTTCTATAAATCTCTAGAATCAATTCACAACCGCTTGAGTAAGCAGGCTTTCCCAGTTCACTTGCCAATTGGTTTTGAAAAGACTATCCACGGTGTTGTCGACTTGATTGACATGAAAGCTTACACCTACGACGACTACACAGACCACGAACTTAAGGTTGGCGAAATTCCGGCTGACATGCTTGAAAAAGCTAAGAACGCACGTTCTCTGTTGGTTGAAAACGCCGTTGAGGCCGATGACGAACTTACTATGAAGTTCTTGGAGCAGGGCGAAGAAGCTATTACCGTTGACGAGCTAAAAATGGCTCTACGTAAGCGCGTTTTGGCTGGTGACTTTTACCTAGTTACTGGTGGTGACGGTCGCGGTGTGATCGTTGAGAAGTTGCTTGACTTGATGGTTGACTTCTTGCCAAGCCCTCTAGACGTTGATGAAATTTGGGGTAAGAATCCAAAGACTGGCGACGAAGTTAGCCGCAAGCCATCAGATAAAGAACCTTTGTCTGCTTTGGCGTTTAAGATTGCTGCTGATCCATTTGTTGGTAAATTGATCTTCGTTCGTGTCTATTCTGGTGTTTTGAACTCAGGAAGCTACGTGCTTAATACGACAACTGGCGAGAAAGAGCGAATTGGACGAATCGTTCGTATGTTTGCTGACAAGCGTGAAGAAATTAGCAAGGTTGAAGCTGGTGACATCGCCGCTGTGGTTGGTCTGAAGTCTACTGCGACTGGTAACACATTGTCTGATGTAGCGCATCCAATTGCTCTTGAGTCAATTGAATTCCCAGAACCACCAGTATCGATTGCGGTTGAGCCAAAATCAAAGGCTGATCAGGAAAAAATGGCGTTGGCATTGCAGCGCTTGGCTGAAGAAGACCCAACTTTCCGAATCCACACCGATGAGGAGACAGGTCAGACAATTATGTCAGGAATGGGCGAATTGCACCTAGACATCCTTATTGATCGTATGAAGCGCGAATTTAAGGTTGAAGCTAATATTGGTGAACCTCAGGTTGCCTTCCGCGAAAGCATCAAGGGTCGCTCTGAAGTTCAAGGTAAGCACGCTAAGCAGTCTGGTGGTCGCGGTCAATATGGTGACGTTTGGGTTCGCTTCGAGCCAAATGAGACTGGTAAAGGCTTTGAATTCGTTGATGAAATTAAGGGTGGTGTGGTTCCTCAGGAATATCGCCCAGCTGTAATGAAGGGTATTCGCGAAACATTGGAAGGCGGTGTTATTGCCGGTTATCCAGTTGTTGACGTTAAGGCTACACTTTACGACGGTTCATACCACGATGTCGACTCCTCAGAATTGGCGTTCTCATTGGCAGGTTCGATAGCTGCTCGTGAAGGTATTAAGCAAGCTAACCCAATCTTGCTTGAGCCAGTTATGAAGGTTGAAGTTACTACACCAGAAGACTTCATGGGTGACATCATCGGCGACCTTAACTCACGTCGCGGACGTATCGACGCCATGGAAGATTTGATGGGTGGCGCTAAGTTGATTAAGGCGTTTGTGCCATTAGCAAATATGTTCGGCTACACATCGGACATTCGCTCAATGTCTCAGGGTCGCGCCGCTTCAACGATGGAATTGGCTCAATACGAGGAAGTTCCACCAAACGTTGCGCAAGAGATTATCGAAAAGCGAAATAAATAATCTCTACCTCATAAAAAATCCTCGGAGCGAATCCGGGGATTTTTGTTTGGCTAAATTTCGGGTTTATAAGTTTGGGATTGTTAGATTTCGTTTGGTGAGTTCTTCTTTGATTCGTTTCGCCAATTTGCGCGCTTTTGTCGCCTGAATGCTATCTGCGCCATATCTGTTTTCAATGTCTTCCAGTCGTTGGCCTATGGTTATCGGCTTGCCATCTGGGCTAGTTGTCATGTCAGCTAAGTTTAAGATGAGCAATTCGTCCGTCCAATTTTCTACGTCAGGATCTCCGTGATTAAATACGGAATCAGCCCAATTGAAGCCAGATAGTTCTAATATCCTGCCGCCCTCGTGTTCGTGGTCTGTCTGATTTTCAACAAAAGCGTAGGCAAAGTCGTGCGTCAGTCCCATTAAAAATAAGCTGCGTGCCATATCTTCTTTCATATTGAACACTTCGCGAGCCAGATTGTAAGATTTGTATGCCACTCCGCGCATATGGAATAATCGTGAGTCTGACAAACCAATGAATTTTATGCTATTTTTCATGATGCTTGTGTGTTGCGACGGAATAAATTGATGAATTGTCGGCGAATTGGGCGACCGACGATGTTGCCGAATGACGCACCAATTGCTACTGCCACGCCGATGAGAATTGCTCGCGCTAAGATAGCCAAGGCTGGCAGGAAGTTTGCGCTGTTTGGTGGATATAGGACGACGCCCATCAATCCATTGTAAAGTGATAATCCAGGAACCAACGGTACGATTCCCGCCGCGATGATCGCCAAGGAAGGGAATTTCCATAATCTGGAAGTCATAACTGCGACCAGCCCAATTACCGCCGCCGCGATGCCGCTCGCTGTTACGATATCAAAGCCAAAACTCATAGCTAATCTTGAAATCCACCAGCCGAAAATTGCAATTAATCCAGAGATGACCATTCCCAAAAATCGAGAATGATTTCTCAGAACGAACGCCGCCGCGATAATTCCAGCACCCAAATATTGCGTGTGTCCATCTGCCAATGTCAATCGATCTGGCGTTGCTGGGAAAGTAATACCAAATTTTGTCGCAATGTATAATCCGACCATCACGCCAGCAATTACGCCGCCCGTCGCCATCACGACTTTTAACAATCTGGCGTTGGCAGTCATGTAATATTCGTCGATTGCGTCCTGGAATGCGCCGACAAACATTAATCCCGCGACTAATAAGACAATTCCGCTGATAACCAACAACGTTGCGTTGACGCTCAGCCCCAGATAATTGCTACACCAAGCTGCGCCCGCCGCCACCAATGTTACGAAAATTGCCACGAGGGCTTGCGAATAAAACAACGGCGCGCCAATACGCCCCAGCCACCTCAGTAGTCCAGTCGCTGAGAATCCGAGCAGAAACGCTATCGATGCCATGAGCAAACTGCCGCCGTATAGAATAACAGAACCTGCGCTCACTAATCCGCCCGCCGCGTAAACGACTAGCCGGGAATGTTCGGTAGGTTTTTTGAGTATTTGTTGCAATCGCTCCTCGGCTTCTTCCAGGGAAAGTTGTTTGCGACGAATGTCGAGGGCTAATAATTGCAATGCTTGAATCAACTGATAATTAGGGTCGTCAGGAACGATAACTCGCGCCATCGTCAAAGGCTCATGGCTAACTCCGCGGTCTTGAGAAATTGTCACCAAAGTGTAACTCACGTCCACGTGAACGGGTCTGCGGCAATATGTCCGCGTAATTCCTTGCGCCATACGAACCACATCGCGCGCCACCACGCCCATGCTCAGAAGTTGCTCGGCAATCGTCATAGCCAGGCGCAAAGCTCGCATATTCGGCGTCAAACTTTCGTCAATTTTCTCCAGATGATGCTCTGGCTCAAAGCTGTAAAGATTAGCGACTCGGGCTAATGATTGCTCAATGAATTTTGGTACTTTTTTCTTCACAATATCTAGTGTAACAAATTTTATGCCAATAGAAATAGCCCGCCAAGAGAGCTCTAGCTCAAGGCTTAAGCCTCAAAGCGAGCTATTTCTCTTGACGGGCGTTAGCCCTTTGTTCGAACGACTAGACTACGTCGCTCATCGTATCACATGACGGATATTCAGCGCCCTGATGAAGTATCCTGAGAGCTGTTCAGCTCTAGCATTTCTTTAATGGCGTCTTCAAGCTCGAGCAGCTCTTTGGGGATCTTTTCCCTGTACGACTCCGCACGAGCCTCAGCTTCAGCAAGCTTCGAAAGAAGCTCGCTGTTCTCATTCCTGCACGCATCAAGCTCCCATTGGAGCTTGTCGTTCTCGATAGACTTCTTCTGAAGCTCATCGATTACGTTGGTACATTCAGTAAGGTCTTTAATGACCTTCCTGTTAAGCAAGAACGTACACATCGCCATTACAGTTATCGTTACGTAATTGATGACAGCCGTTGACGATAGCGACGCGATCGGCTTTCCTGAGACATAAAAGCCGAAGATAGCAATCAGCGACAAGAGCAGTAAGACTACGAGAGAGAACGTGTAGAACTTCTGGTTGGACTTGTATCGTCCAACTGCGTCCAATGCATAGTTGCTCATATTATCACTCCTTAAGAGTAGATAGGAGGGTTACGTCTAAAGGGCGGCTTCCACCTTAGACGAGCTTTAGATGAAAGCTAGTATTATTTATATCACACATGAATAAAAAAGTCAATAGAATAAAAAACAGCCCCCGTTGGGACTTAATAATTTCCAAGTAATAGCGCAAGCAGATGAAGATATAAGATTAGATGCCTGGCGTGACATCAATCCGATATCACCGTCTGCTTGTCACTATGTTGCTCCTGATAACTTCCCGTTAGGAACTAACGGGAAGAAAAATCAGAAGGCTAGAGTTGAGAACGTGGCGGGATTGAAGGCACGAACCATGAATTGGGATGTCCAAAAACAGAGTAGTTATGGTATGCATGGAGGCCATTCTCGTAATCATAAACCATAACTTCTACTCGCCCCTCGCGACGAAGGAGGCTAAGGGATACCACGCCTACCTCGTAGACAAAGTTATTCGCGCCGGGGAATGGAAAGCGATCTCCTTCTCGGAGATTTATCAATTGGATCCTCGTGCTGTAGGGCATAACAATGACAGTCGCTCCCTCATCACATTCTTCATAGTCGAAGAGCCAGTTGAGGCCACCAGCACACATCGTAAAAGTATTAAACCTGGCAGCAAAGTTGTTTACTTTCAGTGTGAAGCTGCTGACTCCGTCCAGTGTGGAGGCGCCGATATGCATCGTGAATACAGTCTGGCCATTATCAGCCTTTTGGAGCTGAGGGGTGTCGTCCTCTGATGTGACGTTGGGGATAATAACTACCTTAGTTTTTGAAGCCCAGTAGTTAATTTTTGAAGCCCCGAAGTTAGTTCTTGAAGTCCAGGAGCTAACTTTTGAAGTCCAAAAGTGGAATTCGTTTCCTATTTTCCCGAATTCGGGATGGGTTGACTTTGGGAAATAAATCTTGATAACGTCATCATCCTTGAGCCACTCAATAGTAACGTTCTCAACGTGGACGGTGACAGCCTTCTTGCGGAAGATATCATAATACTGGGTGCGACGAAATGCCATTTTCTGGCCCTTTCTTATCTCTCGCGGCGACTGTCGCCATCTTTGCCTTTCGACAAAGACCATGCTGCTACCTAATTTGAGCATGAAACGAGATTTCAATTGTCAATTACATCTTCTATCAACAACTAAAACCTCGCTTCATGCTTAAGTTTCGTCTTAATCTTATAATCTTACATCTGCTTGTCAA
>CBDEJQ010000027.1:0-7477 GCA_965240135.1 uncultured Candidatus Saccharibacteria bacterium | reverse complement strand
ATATAGTCATAGTCAAAAGTTGGTTTTTGCGACATCAAATCTCCTAAATTATGGTTTTATAATTTTTATATAAATAGGCTGCGTCAGGATGTAGAGTTTTCATAATGCGTTGTGCTTGGCGGCGGATATCGGCAGAGGTTATTTCTGGGTGAGTTTCGCACCAATTCATAACGCCCAGAGTGACGGTTTTTGCGATGTCTTGAGCTTGACCTTCTGGCGTACGAACGCTTAGACAGGTGGCAATTATGGAATTGTGGAGCTTATCTGGGCTAAACTCCTCTGGCGGTCGTTTTCCCTGTTTGATGACGTCAATTTGACCTGGCTTTACCATAGATTGCCTCCATAGCTAATGACGCCAATAACGCGGTCGACAAATAGGAATGCTGCCAAAATTAGTAAGCTACCGCCGCTGGCGAATTGCAAAAATCTCTTATGATCTTCTCTCCAACGTTGTAAATTAGAGATGCTGCGTCCGCTGCCGATCAAGACGATAACGACAAATAACGGCAGCGTGGACACGATGACGTAGATTGCTATGCTAATGATTTGCAAGAAGGGGTTTGGTAGGGTGATAATAGCCAGACTGGCGGCGATAATTGGCGCGATAATAAATATGATTTCTGCAATAACGCTAATTATTCCCAGAGCAAAGCTTTCTATAGAATTTTTGGTTTTTTTGGTGCGCTTGTTTAAATATTCCGCAAAATTACGTGGAAGCCATAACGAAGTTCCTGGTTGTCGTCGGAAGTAGAACGCCCAAATTGCGATTCCTAATCCAAACATCATCCCTGAAGAGACGGCGGCAACGAGCTGCTCTGCGCTGGTGACGTGGTGGATGAATAGTGATAAGAAATAGGAGATTGAGCTGATAAGTAACAAGGTGATCATTGCGACTCCAAGTACAAAACTGTTGCTCATACGAAAAATTTTTCTCTGGGCGGTTTTTTTGCCAATTGAATGTCCGCTAAGTAACGTTAAAACACTGACGCTAAGCTGAAAACTAGCGTGAATAATCGCTGCAAAAATTATGGTAGCCAGTGACGAGATTGTTACGGGGGTCATTTTTGTGTATAAATCCTTCCCTACCAGTGTACCACAAGCGGAATGAAAAGGTAAATAATGACCGAAAAAGGTATTGCTTTTTTGTCAAATTTATGATAGTATAAAGACAGTTAAATAATTAACACAAAAAAGGAAAAAATATGGAAATCAACACCAGTGAATTAGCTGAATTTTTAGAAGTAACCCGAAAAAAGGATTTAGCAACGTGGGAGCGTCAGCGTAATTCATGGGAATTGGATAGTTTTGTGTCACGACGATTGGCGGCTTTGGACGGTGTTCAATCTGAAGAGCTTGAGATAATTTAATTCAGTATCTATAAAAAATTCCCCCGTCGTATTGACGAGGAAAGATAATTTCTGGTAGCACCGGGTGGACCCGAACCACCGACCTCAGGCTTATGAGTCCTGCGCTCTAACCAGCTGAGCTACGGTGCCACACTGCATTGATTGTAACAGATAGTATAAAATTTGCCAAATACGTTTTAGGTAAATTGTGAGATAATGGATATGTGAGATATATTATCGCAGTCAGTGGTGGGATTGATTCGGTAGTTTTGCTGGATTTGATGTCGCGAACGGAAAAAGATTTGGTGGTCGCTCATTTTGACCACGGAATTCGTGAGGATTCGGCGAGCGATGCTAGATTTGTCGAGGCTTTAGCTGATAGATATAAAATACAATTTGTTTGTCGGCGTGAAAAGCTGGGGGCTGATGCCAGTGAAGAATTGGCGCGTCAAAGACGGTATGAATTTTTGCGTGGCGTGGCTTCGGATTTTGATGGCGTGATAGTGACAGCGCACCATCGAGATGACATTATTGAAACTGTAGCGATGAATCTTAAGCGTGGCTCCAGGTGGCGAGGCTTGGCGGGGATGAGCGATAGCCAAATAGTTAGGCCGATGAATAGCTGGACTAAGCAGAGAATTTATGAATATGCGATTCGTCAGAAATTGGAATGGTGTGAAGATGAGACAAATCAAAGCGACTTGTATCAAAGGAATAAATTTAGACGTAAGATAAATCGTGAGCTTGATGAATATCAGAAACTTGGAGTGTATGAGGCGTGGCGAAAACAGAGAGAATTAAGAGGGAAAATTGAGCAGGAAATAGAGAAGTTTGATGGAGAAGTCCTGAGTCGGTATTTTTTGACGATGGTAGATGATAATGTCGCACAAGAATTGCTATATTATTACGTTTTACGACATTATGATGTGTCGTTACTAGGCTCTCAATTGGAGCGTATGCTAATTGCTATAAAAACTGGAAGAGCTGGCTCTTGCTGGCAAGTTGGCGGCGGCATTGTGATGAAATTGACGCTAAGAAGTGTTATAATAAAGAGAGTTTGATTAGTATAGGCGAAAGGATTAGTTGAGAATGGCTGTTAAGATGCCTCAAAGAAATGGAAAGAATAGAATAAGTCAAATTTTACGATTTGGATTGTTTTGGGCAATTATAATTTTTGTAGCGTTAATTTTTTACGCAACACTCTTCCCTGCGTCAAATCTTAAAGATGTTGCATTATCTGATGTGGTGCGTCGAGCAAATGACGGTAAAATTGCTCAATTGGAGATTCAAGGAAACGATATTAAGATTACTCCAAAAGATCAATCAAAACCTACCGAGCATTCAGTCAAGGAATCTAGTAGCATTTATGAGCAGGGCTTGAACAAAGACGCTAAGGTTGAGGTGAAAGTTATTCCACCATCTACAACCGGCGAAACCATGTGGAATCTGGCGGTTATGGTTGTGCCTGTGCTGATTATCGTGGTGTTCTTCATGTTTATGATGCGCCAAGCTCAGGGTCAAAATAATCAAGCTATGGGATTTGGCAAGAGTAAGGCTCGCCTTTATGGACAAGATAAGGAAAAGGTTCTGTTTACAGATATCGCTGGAAATGATAACGCCAAGCAAGATCTGCAGGAAGTTGTTGATTTTCTCAAGCATCCGAAGAAATATAAAGATTTGGGCGCAAAGATTCCAAAGGGCGTATTACTAGTCGGTAATCCGGGTACGGGTAAGACGATGCTAGCCCGAGCTGTTGCTGGCGAGGCTGGTGTGCCATTCTTCTCAATTTCCGGTTCTGAATTCGTGGAAATGTTTGTTGGTGTTGGTGCTAGCCGAGTGAGAGATCTGTTTTCAAAGGCTAAGAAAAATGCTCCATGCATCATCTTCATTGATGAGATTGATGCCGTGGGTCGTAAGCGTGGCTCCGGTATGGGTGGTGGTCATGACGAGCGTGAGCAAACTTTGAACCAGATTTTGGTGGAGATGGATGGTTTTGATGGCGAAACGAATGTTATTGTTTTGGCGGCAACCAACCGCGCGGATGTTTTGGATCCGGCTTTGCTTCGACCTGGACGATTTGACCGACGTGTGAATATTACATTACCAGAACGCAAAGATCGTGAGGCAATTCTGAAGGTTCACTTTAAGAAAAAGCCAACTGATGAAACTGTTGATCTTGATAAATTGGCGGCAAAAACTGCTGGCTCATCTGGTGCGGACTTGGCAAATATGGCTAATGAAGCTGCAATCATTGCCGCTCGTCGCAACAAGAAGAAGATCTCAAATGACGAATTAACTGAGGCGTTTGAGCGTGTGGCAATTGGTCCAGAGCGCAAGACTAAGATAATGAACGATCACGAGAAAGAATTGACTGCTTATCACGAAGCTGGCCACGCAATTGTCGGTCACGTCTTGCCTGATTCCGACCCGGTTCACAAGGTTACGATTATTCCGCGCGGCGGTACTGGCGGAGTAACATGGTTCTTGCCGCCAGAAGATAAGAGCTACACAAATGTTTACGAGTTTAAAGATATTTTGGCTCGGGCAATGGGTGGACGAATCGCTGAACAATTGATTTACGGAGATGACGGAATTACTACTGGAGCTGGTTCGGATTTACGAAAAGCGACTGAAATTGCCCGCGATATGGTGATTGAACAAGGAATGGGTAGGGGTCTGCGCGATCAAGTATTTCACGAAGATAACGGTGGTTTGATGTTTGATAAAATGACCAGAGAGCGTCCATATTCTGATGAGACTGCGAAGATGATTGATGAGGAAGTTGCGCAATTGATTACCGAAGCTAAACATCGTGCAATGTTGGTGTTGAAAGAGAATCGTTCGTTCCTTGATAAGTTAGCTGAGGCTTTGCTGAAGGAAGAAACTCTGGAAGAATCTGAGGTTGACGAGATTCTTAAGGGCACTAAATTACCAAAAGAAGCTAAACTGCATTCGTAAAATAATATGGGGCGCGTTCGTAGTACAGTTACGAAAATAAATCAGCGGCTTAATGTGAAATTGGCTGCTACGATCCTGGCGGGCTCGACGTTGTTGTCGAGCTTGTTGGGGTTTTTCCGTGATCGTCTACTCAACTCCGCCTACATGCCAAGCGAGAATGGAGCGCTGGCGGGATACCCGGTTGGACTAGATGCTTATACGGCAGCTTTCATGGTGCCAGATTTTATGTTTGCAGTGCTGGTTTCTGGTGCGCTTAGTGTGACGTTTATTCCAGTTTTTAATGAGCGCTGGGTCAAGGGCAATAAGCAGTCGGCTTGGCAAATTAGCTCGAGCATGATTAATTTTATGGCGCTAATAACCATGGCGGCGTCGGTGCTGATTATTATTTTCGCTGATCCGTTGATGAAGTATTTAATCGCGCCTGGTCTGAGTGAATCTGGTCATGCTTTGGCGGTTAGTATGATGCAAGTGATCGCGGTTAATCCGTTTATTTTTGCGGTTGCGGCGGTGATTGCTAGTATCCAGCAAGCGGTTGGGCGATTTATGTTCTGTGCGCTGGCGCCAATGCTGTATAACGTCGGTATTATTATCGGTACGGTGTGGTTCACTGGCGGCGTCAATTTATTCGGCTGGCAGATTTTTGACGGCGGCATTATGGGTGTGGCGTTGGGCGTGGTTTTGGGATCATTTTTGCAATTGATCGTCAGCGCGGTTGGTTTGGCTGGACTTGGGTTTGATTACAATTTCAAAATCTATTGGCGAAATAGAGGATTTAGGAAAGTTTTATCTTTACTGCCGGCGCGTTCTGTTGATCAAGGAATGGACTATGTGGTTAGCTTGGTTGAGGTCAATTTGGCTTCGCGCTTGGCTGATGGAACGGTTAGGGCGTACCAGCAGGCTTTGACCCTCCATATGATGCCGATCAATCTTATTGGCGTGGCGATTTCAAATGCCGCTTTTCCTCAATTGACTGAGCATTTGGGTGAAGGTCGAAATGACCTATTTCAAAAAGACCTGCGTTCCCTGCTGAGAATTATTTTTTGGATGGCTCTTCCGGTGTCGGTGGTGATTTTCTTTACCAGGGGATACGTCGTGCATTTTATTCGCAATGGTGGCAATCAACTGATCGCGGGAATTTTGGGCTGTTTGGTCGTGGCGATTTTATTCCGAACCATTTACCACATGGCCGCACGAGCATTTTACGCCCGACAAGACACGAAAACTCCGCTGTATATTTCAATTTTCTCGATTACTTTGAATATTATTTTAGCAATTGTTCTATCGATGGTCTTGAAAATGGGCGCGTATGGATTGGCTTGGGCTCAATCAACAGTGGCGGTTTTGGAGGTGGTTGTCCTTCTGGCGGTTATGAATCGTCAAATGCCAAAATTATTCGACATGACGTTTGTGCGAGCGATTTTTAAGATGATAATTGCTGGTACTGTTACGGGTGTGGTTTGTTATGTTGCCGTGCTAATTATGCCGTTTCGTTATCATGACGACAGTTTCTTTAGCGCTTTTCCGAAATTTGTTATCATTTCATTGGTCAGTTTTGGCACGTATGCCGCGGCTTCAAAGTGGCTAAAATTGCCAGAAATTGACCCGATTCTTGCACGATTGAAAAAAGTGTTATTTGGACGATTGGAGTTTAAGGGCTAATGGAAAATATTCGGAATTTTTGTATTATTGCTCACATTGATCACGGCAAGTCTACGCTGGCTGATCGAATGATGGAAATGACTGGGACGGTAGAAAAGCGCGAAATGAAATCGCAGTTGCTGGATTCGATGGATTTGGAGCGGGAAAAAGGCATTACTATTAAGCTGGCGCCGGTGCGAATGCGATATAAAAATGTCGATCTGAATTTGATTGACACTCCGGGGCATGTTGATTTTAGCTATGAAGTCTCGCGTAGCTTGCAGGCTTGCGAGGGCGCGATATTGGTGGTTGATGCTAGCCAGGGAATTCAGGCGCAAACACTATCGAACGTTTACTTGGCGATGGAGCAGGATTTAACGATTATTCCGGTCCTGAATAAGGTTGATTTGCCGGCCGCCGATATACCGCGCGTATCTAGGCAAGTTATTAATTTGTTGGGCTGCGATGAGAGCGAGATTATTCATATTTCTGCTAAAACTGGTCAAAATGTAGACAAGGTTTTGGATGCGGTTGTTGACAAAATTCCAGCGCCAGCTGGCGAGGCTAATGATCCGACTAGGGCGTTGATTTTTGATAGCTATTATGATGATTATCGTGGCGTGATTTTATACGTGCGGGTGGTTGATGGGCGAATTAAAAAGGGCGAGTCTATCCGAATGATGGCGACTGGCGCAAATGGACTAGCTCTGGAAGTTGGTCATCTTAACCCAGCCATGCAGCCCGACCCTTCGCTTGAAACTGGCGAAATTGGCTATATTGTGACAAACCTGAAGACGACACGCGAGGCGCGGGTTGGCGATACGGTAACACTGGGGGGATATTTTAATTAAGATTAAAAAGGGAAACCACGAATCTACAAACAATAAGCTTAACTGAATTTTTTTGGCGTTGGTTCGTAGTATTGACGCGTATGATTGCTGAAATCAGTTTCCTTACCAGATTTGGCATAGCATTTATTCGACAAAACTCATTAAGTCTCTTAATAAAGAAATCAAACGTCAAACGAAATAGAAGGTTCTTTTTCCTAATGAGGAGGCTCTGGAACGTTACTTAGTTACTTTGTTTGAAGACTCTACTAGAGTGTTTACACAAAATTATTGACAGCATCTTTTCCTTTATAATATAATAAAACCTCATGAGGTATTATATGTCTAAACAAAAAATTAATCGCTTTGTCGGATCTATTGGAGCTTTTATTGGGATCCTTGTCTTTATTGCATATATTCCACAAATTATCGCTAACCTACAAGGAGAAAAAGCTCAACCATTCCAACCACTATTCGCAGCAGTTTCTTGTTTAATTTGGGTAATCTATGGTTGGACAAAAGAACCTAAAAAAGACTGGATCCTCATCATTCCCAATGCAGCGGGAGTGATATTAGGCGGTTTAACTTTTATTACTTCTTTATAAAAATTAAATAAACAAAACCAGCAGCTTCATAAAATAGTTGCCGGTTATTTCTGCCGATTGCAAGCATTCTATTTGTTCGGGCGAACTATATTCAACAATATAT
>CBDEJQ010000026.1:0-46628 GCA_965240135.1 uncultured Candidatus Saccharibacteria bacterium | reverse complement strand
AAATAATATGCTAGATACAGCTAAACAATTCATTCAATCTGCAAACAATATAGTTATTATTCAAGCCGAAAATCCCGACGGCGACAGCCTGGGTTCAAGCTTGGCGCTAGAAGAAGCCTTAAGCGACCTAGGGAAAACTGTTACTTTATATTGTCCAGTAGATATACCGAAATATCTTCATTATATTCGCGGTTGGGATCGAGTGCAGAACAACTTTCCGTTTCAAGCCGACGCCGCTATAATTGTCGATACAAGCGCAGATGTGCTTCTCAGCAAGGTATTAGAAACTCCTGGAGCGCGACATTTTCTGGAAACGCACCCGACTCTGGTTATCGATCATCACACAGCCGAATCAACACTTAGTTTTGATCATATTATGTTATCAGAAACCGTCGTGGCGACCGGAGAATTGCTGTATAAACTGTTCAAATATTCCGACTGGAAGATAAATCCTCAGGCTGCCGAAGATTTATTGATAGCTATTATGAGCGATAGCCTGGGGCTTACTACGCCAAATGCCACCGCAGCGACCTTTCACGTCGCTGGCGAATTGACAGAACTGGGCGCTTCCAATGCGGAAATTGAAGAGCGACGACGCGAATTTATGAAAAAATCGCCAGAAATTTTGGCGTACAAGGGGAAATTGATAGAGCGAATCGAATATTTATTAGACGGACAATTGGCGTTAGTACATGTGCCATTCGAGGAAATTCAGCAATATAGCGACGCTTATAACCCCGGCGCGTTGATTGGTGATGAGTTGAGGCTGGTTGAAGGCGTGGCGCTTAGTTGCGTTATTAAAACTTACCCTGACGGCAAATTAACTGCGCGGCTACGAGGTAATTTACCAATTGCTGACACCGTAGCTGGATACTTCGGTGGCGGCGGTCATCTGTACGCGGCAGGATTCCGCGTATATGAAAGCTATGACGAAATCGTAAGGGAATTAGTTACGGCGACGGATAAGGCTCTACGAGAAGCAGAATAGTATTGACATTTTATTCTATTAGTGATATAAATGAATACAGCTTTTGTTGACGAGTAAATCCTTATCCGAAAGCGAACCTTGACAAGCAGCCTAGCACGGGATGAGGTTTTATTCCTTTTTTGAGGAGAAAATATAAAGAGGAATGGAATCTCATCCTGTGTTGAAAAGAACAACACTCAACCACATTCACGTGGGGATGAGAAGAAAGGGAGAACGATGAAACTCATCGATGCTCGAACGGGTGAGTGCAGGGGAAATATCCTGATTCTAGACAACCCAGCCGAGAGCCCAAGCCGACGCCTGCTCACGATCCACGTAGATCAAGAGAATTGGGAAATGCTAGAGGTTATCACTAATTTCCGAAAGGAATTAGTCAAGGCCTTTAGGGACGCTTATGGCTATGAATCTCAGAGGCTACTAGATGTACTAAACTCTGTCGACGAATGCATAATCACCATTGCGTCCTATGGACGCATAGACATAGATCGGCAAGATAGTGAGAGGGTTTCCACGAGAAACCTATCCGCTATTACAGATAGGCTCAGCAATATGATTGTTGGAGATTTTTCTCCGCTAATCGTACATGCCGAAGGTGAAAGAGTAAAAAAGGAACACTCCATAAGTATGGTTCCACTCTACTCCTTTGCCTACGCGAATGCCGTATGGCACTATGCGCTAAATAGCACTAGCTATGCGCTGAGAGTCCAAGAGTTTAGGAACACTCTCCTCACAATAGCAGACGGCTTAAGACGGAGTGTCGACTAAGAGAGCCTGGCCCACAATAGCGACAAGTTGTTCTTTTTTATAAAGGCTGCTTGTCGCTATTCCTTGGAAATTATTAGGTCCCGAATGGGGCTGTTTTTTATACCAATTTTGAAAAACTGACCAGAGTAACGTACAATAGAACTAATGATAAAACTCTATAACACGCTCACTAGACGAAAAGATGAACTGAAACCACTTGACGGAGAAACGGTCAAGTTTTACACCTGTGGTCTAACAGTTTATTCGCAGCCGCACATCGGCAACTGGGTTGGCTATATTTACTGGGATGTGTTGGTGCGATTGCTACGCTGGCAAGATATTCCCGTTATTCGAACGCAAAACATCACCGACGTTGGTCATTTGACAAGTGATGACGATAACGGCGAGGACAAAATGGAAAAAGGTGCGCGCCGTGAAGGGAAGACTGCCTGGGATGTGGCGGAAAGATATATTTCCGTTGCAAATCATGAAGCCTACGACGTGCTGAAATTGATAAAACCAGATTATTTGGTGCGGGCGACGGATTATATTCAGCAGCAGATTGACTTCGCAAAAGGACTGGACGAAAAAGGATTTTTATATAAAATCGACGGCGACGGCATGTATTTTGACACGTCGCTTTTGAAGGACTACGGGAAATTAGCGCGGCTGGACGTGGCGGGCCTGGAAGCTGGCGCCAGAGTGAGCGTTGAGGGAAAGCGCAATATTACCGACTTCGCCGTATGGAAATTTTCACCAAAAGATGCCAAGCGCGATATGGAATGGGATAGTCCGTGGGGAGTCGGTTTTCCTGGCTGGCATCTGGAATGTTCGACAATTGCCCGTGAAACGCTTGGCGACTCCATCGATATTCACGCAGGCGGAATTGACCATATTCCAGTTCATCACACGAATGAAATTGCCCAGAGCGAAAGTCTGACTGGAAAACAATTTTCTCAAATTTGGCTACATAATAATCACATAAAAGTCGACGGTCGAAAGATGAGCAAATCACTAGGTAATATTATTACACTGGACGATATTATTTCGCGAGGGTTTAGTCCGATGGCGTTTAAGTTGGCAATTCTCAGCAAGCATTATCAGACGGAGGGCAATTTTACCTGGGAAATCCTGGAAGCAGCGCAGGCACGACTGAATCATTGGCGGGATTACGCGGTTCTGAGACATCAGACTCACGACACGCTGGAAGATGACGATGATAAAGACGAGCAGGACGATTCGGTTTCGTTGCTAGCGGGACGTCAGGCGTTGGTTGAGAAATTGAATGATGATCTGGATACTCCAGGCGCGCTGGCATTAATTGATGAAGTGTTTTCAAAGTTGGATCATACGCCGCTTGATAAAATTCATCGACAGAGTTTAGTGCAGTTTATTGATGAGATTGACGAGATTTTAGGGCTGGATTTGGCTGAGTCCACGCCTGATATTACTGACGATTTGAAGAGGCTAATTATCCAGCGACGTCAAGCACGCGCAGAGAAAAATTGGGAAGAATCCGACAGAATTCGCGATGAACTTCTTCAGGCTGGCGTTGCCGTTCGTGATACGCCAAGCGGCAGCGTTTGGACATGGAAATAGCCCGCTGGATTTAACGGGCTATATTTTTTTCTGCGTCAACTAATCTTCGTTTTTCAATTTCTTAACTAATTTATTAAGAGGTTTTTCGTTTTCGACGCGATTAGACTTGGCTTGCTCCAAGTAATTGTCCAGTAAAACTTTAACGACACCAGCGGCTGGAATAGCAACCAAACCTCCCAATAGACCACCAACATACAAACCAATTGTTACCGCAACCAAGACAGTCAGAGCCGACAGTTCAACCTTCTTTGATTGGATGGACGGGGAAACAAAGTTATTCTCAATCTGCTGGTAAATCACGAAATAAATCGCGTAAATAACGCCAGCTGTCATATTATTGAAGAACAGTAGTAGCGATATCAACGCGCCAGCAATTGTTGCTCCAAACATCGGAATTAGCGTCAACACAAACGTCGCCATAACGGTGAGCATTGCCAAATTGGAATTTATGACAGGAAATGTCAAACTCAGTACAAACACCACGAAACCTGATAATATCGCATCGATTCCAGAAACAGTCAATTGCCCAGAAACATATCCCGTAATCACGTTATACATTCGGCCAACCAGCTTCTTATGACGCTCCATTTTTTCTTCGTCGTTGTACAATCCCCACAAACGCTTCACCCAAGTTGGACCCTCGAGGAGCATCAGAAATGACAGCACCAACACCAAGAATAACGAGCCCAAGAATGACGCCAAAGAACCAACGCTGGACAATAAATTCGTACCGACGCTCGTCGCCCAAGATGAAGATTGTTGTTTAATACTTTCCATCATCGAGTCAACTTGCGGACGTAAATTGTTCTTATCGATAAAATCATTAACACCGCGCCATTGAGAACTTGCTTGGTCAACTATACCTGGAATGCTCTCGACGAATTTGGCAGATTGCTGGACAATTGGCGGAATAACAAACCAGATCACACAACCCAAAAGCAAAACCAGCGTCGTATATGCCAGCGCCGTGCCGCCTAATCGACTTTTTCCAGGAAGCTTCTTAGCAATTGCCGCAACTGGACGATTCAACGCCAACGCCAAGAACAGGGAAATCCCCAATAAAACCAGCGCATCCTTTGCGGAATAAATTGCCAGACCAGCCAGACCAAACCCCATCACGACCAGCCAAAATCGCACAAATGTTTTCGTGTCTATCTCTATACGTACTTTCATAATTAAACTTTACCAGCTTTTCGGCGTGTCCGCAACGCCGACAGAGATAATTTACTATCATAAGACATCGCGCCGTAGCGGAAAACGCGCACCGATAGCCACATAACAAACACCGCTGTAGCGACCAAAATTGCCGTACCGAGCAAAGCTTCCCAAATTGGCAAATTGCCTATTGCGTTTCGTAATAACAATGGAATCGGCGCGGTGAATGGAAATAGCGACAAGAACTTAACGAAGAAATAATCAGGGAAGGAAACAAACGCCGTAATTCCATAAAATGGACCAATGAATAGCATAATCACGATTCCGAACCACTGACTGGCTTCTTTGGCGGTCGGCATCATCGCGCCCAAAGTCACCAACATTCCCGTAAATAAAGTGAAGCTGGCGGAGAAAATTATGATCGCCAGACCAATTCTCACAGGATCAAATACGAGCGTACTCAAGTCCAGATTAGGCAATTGCAACTTCGAGCCAAATGCCAAATAGCCCGCCAAAACTGGCAAAACAATCACCAAAATCTGAATCAAGGCCAACACCATCAAAGACAGAATTTTACCTGTAATTAAAGTGTCAGTTTTAACGGTCGTAAGTAGCATTTCCACCGTGCGATTTTCTTTTTCCTCGGTGGTGCTAATAAGCATTTGATTGCCAAAAATACTGATGAGAATGAACAAAATAACCAAAAACATTCCCGGCACAATCATCTCATTAATGCCGCCGTGCTCTTTTCCGTCCAGATATGTGGTTGATGACAATTGGACTTTGTCGCGTAGAATTGCAACTTGTGCTGGATTAACGTCGCTTGCTACTGATTGACTCAATAAGCTCTGTGCCACCGCACCGTATTTTCCGTTTTGGAATAGCCCAACATCTTTACCGTAAACTTCGACCTTTTGCTTGCTCAAATCTTTTGGAAAATAAACATACGCGTCAACTTTATTATTTTTTACGTCGTCAATTCCAGATTCTTTCGATTTGGCAGTTTTGGCTTTAATTGCCGCCAGCAATTCTGGCTTCACCAACTTCGAATCGTCCGTAACTTCCAGTGAAAATTCTTGCTTTTCCAGATTTTTTGACGCTTCAATAGTCGTACTTTGCGACCAAAACATAATGCCATACAGCACGCCAATCAACAAAGGAAACCCCAAGGCCGTCAACCAAAACGTCGGTTTTTTCAGTGTTCTAAGCGTTTCAAATTTGAAAACCGTCCCCAAATTATGCATTTTACTCATCGCTCAACTCCTTCGCTTCGCCGCCGTAAACTTGGACAAAAATGTCGTCCATTGAAGCGCCGCCAAATTGACTTTTTACTTCTTCCAATGTGCCGTACGCCGCCGCTTGACCATCTTTCAATAAAATCAGACGATCGCACAATCTTTCGACTTCCTCCATCTGGTGCGTAACGTAAATAATTGTTGCGCCAGCTTTTCGCTGCTCCTCAATTATATTCATCAACAAGCGACGATTCACCGGATCAAAGCCTTTGGTCGGCTCGTCCATAATCAGTAGTTCTGGATCGCCCATAATCGTTACGCCGAGCTGAATCTTCTGCTGTTGTCCGCCAGATAATTTATCAAGTTGCGTGTTAGCCTTGTCGCTCA
The DNA here is from genome assembly GCA_965240135.1 of uncultured Candidatus Saccharibacteria bacterium. Taxonomy (GTDB): domain Bacteria; phylum Patescibacteriota; class Saccharimonadia; order Saccharimonadales; family Saccharimonadaceae; genus Nanosynbacter. Next base: position 40,520 of record CBDEJQ010000026.1, on the reverse strand, counting down.
AATTGACGCGCTCCAAAAACTTCAGAGAAAAATCCTTAGCTTCTTTGCGGCTCAAACCTTTCAATTGACCAAAGTAAAGCATCACGTCTAAGACTTTTTCTTTTTTATACAAGCCGCGCTCCTCAGGAAGATATCCGAGGCGAATTTGACTCTCCACTGAATACGACTTGCCGTTTATCAATAAATCGCCTGCGGTCGGCTGATATAACCCCAACAATGCACGCAACGTCGTAGTTTTTCCCGAACCATTGCTTCCCAAAAAACCAAAAACTTCACCACGAAAAACGTCGAAACTCAGATCTTTAATGACAGTTTTATCGCCGAAACTCATCTTAAAATGACGAATCTCAACCATTTTTTTATTATCTGGCATACGCCTCCTTTTCTTTAAATAAAATTATAGCACTTAGCGCAGGAAAAAAGATATAATATAAATATGCGACTACTAGTCATTGAGGATGAACGAAAAATTTCGAGGGTCATAACCGAATCTTTGAAACGCGAGAAATACGCGGTTGATGCGGCATATGACGGGGAAGAGGGCTTTAATTTGGCGGATAGTCAGCCGTATGATTTGTTGATTGTTGATCGAATGTTGCCGGGATTAGAAGGCACGGAGATTGTTAAAAAATTGCGCGAGAATGGGAAAAATATGCCAATTCTGTTTCTGACAGCGCTGAGTACGACCGAAGATAAAACGCTCGGGCTGGACATGGGCGCCGATGATTATCTGACCAAGCCTTTTGCAATTGACGAGCTGTTGGCGCGCGTGCGAGCCTTGCTTCGTCGTCCACCGATTAGCCAGCCAGACGTTCTGCAAATTGACGATTTGAAAATTGACAAGCAGCAGCAAACCGTGACGCGAGCTGGAAAGAATATTGACCTCACGAGCAAAGAATATGCGCTGCTGGAATATTTGATGCAACATCCGAATCAGATTCTCAGTAAGGAAACGCTGATTGATCACGTTTGGGATTTTGATGCTGATATTTTGCCAAATAATGTCGAGGCATACATAAAAAATCTGCGCCAAAAAATCGACAAACCGTTCAAAAAACAATTGATAAAAACCGTGCGCGGCTTCGGCTATAGGATTGAATCATGAAAATTTTTACTTCAGCAACAATTAAGTTGGCGGGCTGGTATTTGATGATTTTAATGATCGTCAGTCTACTGTTTAGTAGTATTATTTTTCAGGTGGCGCGCTCGGAAGTTGATGCGCAAATTCATAAAATTATCGTTCAAAGGAAGGGTGATTTTCCTGCAATTAATTTGTCGGAAAGAATAGATAATTCAACTCGAAATCTTTTGATTAGTTTGGGCTATATAAATCTTATCGTTCTGCTCGCTGGTGGTTGGTGTTCATATTTATTGGCAAAAATTACTTTGCGACCAATAGAAACCGCCCACAAAGCCCAATCACGATTTGTTGCCAATGCCAGCCATCAGCTACGAACTCCTTTGGCAATTATGAAAGCAGAGACTGAATTTGCATTGAAAAATAGGAAGGCAGAAAAGTCAGAACTTACAGAAACTCTGGAAAGCAATTTGGAGGAAATAAATAAGTTAACTGAGCTTACGGCAATGCTTCTGGAACTGTCGCGGACGGAAAATAAGTTGGCACTGGAAGATAAAAGTTTTAACTTGACGAAATTGATATCCGAGCTCGTTCGCGAACGAAAAGCCGAAGCGCAAGTTAAAATGAATTGCCCAGAAAACATAAATATTCCGCTTCATCACACAGCGACGCGAGAATTGTGCGCGATCTTGCTCGACAATTCATTGAAACATAGCCCGAAAAATTCTGTGGTAAAAATTTGCATCATTCCATCAAAACAAAACATCACCATCAATTTCATCAACGACGGCACGATTTCACAACAAACTCTGCCACACGTCTTTGAGCGATTTTTTCGCGGCAACCAAAGCACAAAAGGCTACGGATTAGGATTGCCATTAGCGGAACAATTGACAAAAGCACTGGGCGGACAAATCTCTGTTAGCACCTCGAAAAACTCAACCATTTTCACAATTTCCTTGCCGATTCTGTAAATTTTCAGCTATTTTTCAGAATTAGATGTTGTAATAGGATTGTTGATTGGCAAAGTTGCCGATCCGAAAGGGGAAGTATGAGTACAACATTTTTAAGTAAAAAAGGATTTAAGGAACTGCAAAAGGAAATTTCTGGGCTAGAGATTTCAGAGAAAGCGCTCACGCTGGAATTGAAGGAAATTGGGCGCGCCAAATCGCGTGATGACAAATTACGCCGCAACGATGTAATTACGCAATTGGAAAACGTTCAATCAAAAATCTTTATGAAGAAGGATATTTTACGTCACGCTAAGCCGCTACCAAGGAAGCGCGATCGATTGAAAATTGCTATTGGCTCAGTCGTGGACTTGGTGGATCAACAGGGAAAAATTTTCCGCTATACGCTGGTTCACAGCCTAGAGGCCAACCCTCTGGACGGGCGAATTTCCGTGGACAGTCCGCTGGGAAAAAGTCTATTAAATCACAAAAAATCCGAAACTGTTTCCTGGAAAAATGGCTTGATGACCAGACAGCTACAGGTCGTCAAAATTAGCTAATCCAAATTGTCCACCACGACAGTTTAGCTCTCACTAGCGAGTGGGAGCTTTTTTATATAAAGCAATAAGCCGATGCTGCGGCATGCTATAATTACATCAAGAATATTCACAAATTTAGCGACAAAAAATAAACGGGGGATATATGTCAAAGCTAAACGTAGACCAAAAAAGTATCTATGCACTCTTATCGGACAGAAAGGCAGACTACATCATACCAGATTACCAGCGTCCATATGCGTGGGATGAGGACAGTTGTCAGACTCTCTGGGATGATATATTTTCTTTTGCAATACCGGATAATGACGCTACGAAGTTTGACACGAACGACGAGTATTTTCTTGGCTCGATTGTGACTTTTGAAAACGACAAGAAACAGAAAGAAGTGATCGACGGTCAGCAACGCCTAACCACATTCATGCTTCTCCTTCGAGCTTTTTACGATCGCTTCACTAAAATGCAAGACCAAGGCTCAAAAGACTTTTCCGAACGCATCGCCAGCTGTATATGGAAAACAGACGAAATGGGCAAGCCAGATAAAGATCACCTAAAAATAGATTCTGTTGTCGCCACTGATAAAGATAAGGAAGAATTTCTGTCAATCCTAAGAACAGGCATCGTTACCAACGACCAAACTAGCCGATACGCCAATAACTTTAGATTTTTCCTTAAAAAAGTTGACGAATTCATCAATAGCTTCCCAACTTTTGCAAAGAACTTGCCAGCAAGAATTCTCAATAACTGCATCTTAATGCCAATTGAAGCCGAATCTCAAGATACCGCTCTTCGCATATTCTCAACGTTAAACGATAGAGGTCTCCCACTTTCAGATTCTGATATTTTTAAGGCTCAATTCTATCAATATTACAAACAGAAAAGCGAAGATGATAGAAACGAGTTTATTAAAGACTGGAAAAAACTCGAGGAGACATGTGAAAAAATCTTTCACCCAATCACCGGCACGCCAATGGACGATTTGTTTACGAGATACATGTATTTCATTCGCGCCAAGCGAGACAATAACAAGTCTTCCACGACCGAGTCACTTAGAAGATTCTATGAGCGTGATAAATATTCCGTACTTAAACAAGATGACACTTTTGAAAATCTTAAAGATCTTGCTCAATTCTGGGAAGATATTACCGATCAAAATCGTGAACGTTTCAGCGAAGAGGTTTTAAAGAAATTATTCATATTAAACTATGCTCCAAATAGCATGTGGAATTATTTCATATCTGTTTACTATTTAGCAAATCGCACCGAAGACGGAAAATTGGATGATGAAGATTTTAAGATGTTTCTCGATCGTACAATTGCATTCATATGGGGATACGCAATAATGCACCCAGGCGTGAACGCATTAAGAACGCCTATTTTTGCCGAGATGCTGAATATAGTTAATCTAAATGAAGTTACATTCTCAGACTTCAAATTTGATAAAGAGCAAACACGCAGTGCGATCCTTATTTATGATTTCAAAAACGGCAGACCAATCACCAAATCCATGCTGGCGCTTCGTATGATGCTTAATAAAGAGCAATCATATCCAAAACTCTCTCAGCAGTTTGATATTGAACATATTTATCCCAGAAAGCGACAGGAAAATGAGAAAGGATTGTCTAATAATCGACAAATCGACCTCCTTGGCAATAAATCTCTTTTAGAAAAACGGATCAATATTCGCGCATCCGACTATAGATTCGAAGATAAAATTAAATATTACCAGGGTTTTGTCAATAGTAGAGGACAACGCATAGGCGGAACAGAAAATCTTGAGCTCAAGAATATAAGCAATGTTTATAAAAAATTCGGAGAAAAAGAAATTGTCGATAGGACTGATTTGTTTATTGACGATTTTATGAATCTATTAGATCAGAACAGCTTGATTGCCTAAAAACAAAAAATCACCCAAAAGAGCGGAAGGTCGCTGCTGAGATTTTAGTGATTTCCATTTAAATATTGCACTTTAATAAATAGCGTTGCCCCTATAGTAATACTTATGTTATTGCAGTATAGTAAAACCATGAGCAAACTCCACCTACACATCGCTAACGCCAACCAAACTTTCACCGATGCCGAAATTGCCATATTCAAAAATACAGCGCAACAAGTCGAGACTTTTGTTTCGAGCGAGTTCGCGCAGTTTGATTACGAAGTCGATGTAATTATCACTACACCTTCGTTTATGCTGCCAACTATCGCCGAGGACGGAATCGCTGGCAAAACGCTTCATTCGCGCTTGATTATGATTTCTGTTGATAAAAGCCAGCACGGAGTTAGCGAGGATTTTATTTTCGAAACGATTTGCCACGAAATGTCGCATTCGCTGCGTTGGGAAAAACTGCCTGAATATGCCGAAACTATGTTTGATGGGATGATTTTGGAGGGCTTGGCGGTCGCGCTAGAAGAGGAAGCGATGATTAAACTAGGACGGCGAAACCAACAATTTTTCTTGAGAGAAATGCAGAAAACTTCTCAAGCTGAAATTGATAAGATAATTGCCGCACTACAAGACAATTTTGAAGACAAGGTTTACGATTATACCAAAATATTTTTCACCGGCGATGATGTTTTACCGCGCTGGGCGGGGTATAAACTTGGGTATTACTTTGTGAAGCAACACCTACATCAAACTAGTCAGACTATTGCACAGGCGACTTTGGCAAGTTACAAGGATTTTATCCTATAAATTGAAGAATCCCCGTCGCGATATGCGTAACAACGGAGACGAGACGTAGTTTTAAACTACGCTTTTTGTGATCGCTCATTAAAACCTATGGCGACGAAATAAAACACATACAGGGAGTAACAAAGATGAGACACTCAGACTTTTAAGAATCAGTATACTCTAGCGTGACCCACAAAAAATCCTGCCCATTCAGTGCCTGCATATACGGCACGTCGTTGATATCATCTCGCATTAGCTCACCCAGATACAATGCGGCGTCGTTGAGTAATGTGTATTTTTCTCCCTGAGACGCAGCAGTAGGGCTATCAACACCACATATCTCAGCAACTTGTTTCATAATCGCTTCACGATACAGTGCAAACGAATTACAATCGAATGCTGCCAGCAGGTATGCCCAGGTAGACGGAGCAAAGCTTTTGTCTGACATAAACAATTGTGCAAGTTGACTAGCCGTCTGAATGCATTTCGCAGCCGTTTCAGGTTTTGCAATCCATAATTCACTCAGGACCGAATGGGCATTTTTGCGTAATAGAAGAGCTTTTAGGTCTTCAATATCACGCCAGCTAGGAAAATTGCTAGTATTTGTATGGTGCGTTACAATATGCGCGATCTCTGCAATCGAGTCACCATTAATCGAGTCGTACGCCGCCAGCTCTTTATTAAGGCGCGGCAATATATCCCATTTGTATGATTCATCCCATAAGGCTTTGTCACCAGAAAATCGTCGCCGCAAGTACTCGTCTCTGTGTGATTCATAAAATGCCTGTAAAGCAAGTTTATTGATTTTCATCTTTTTCCTTTCTTTCGATAAATTCATCAAGCGCAGCAATTACCTTACAAGCCGTCCAGCCATTCCGGACTGGACAATAATTCCTATTTAACCAAGCTTTACAACAGAGGTAGTTATTCATGGTAGCTAAAGGTCACGGAACCTTGTCGCTCACTCTGTTATACAGCTTGGCTGGGACGGCAGGATTCGAACCTGCGAATGCTGGGACCAAAACCCAGTGCCTTACCACTTGGCGACGTCCCACTATTGCCAGGACAATGACGATTATAGCACGCCAGCCAGAAAAAATCCACACATCCTGATATAATATAACCTAATGAGAAAACAAATTTTTGAGACTTTAAGATTGGAAAAAATCGTTGGCGGCGGGCAAGCCATCGGAACACTTGACGACGGCCGCAAAGCGTTCGTCTGGGGAGGGCTGCCAAAAGAGCTTGTAACGATTCGCGTGACAAAGAAAAAATCGCACTTCGTCGAAGGAATAGTGACGGAAATTATCGAGAAAAGTCCAGAGCGAATTACGCCGAAGGATGAAAATAGCTATTTAAGCACCAGTCCTTGGCAAATAATGCCAATGTCCAGCGAGCAATTCCAGAAAATCTCGCTAATCGAAGAGGCTTTTTCACTTCATAACATCACATTGCCTGAAAAAATCAAGGTCTTTTCTGACGGCGTGGAATTTAATTATCGCAATAAAGTTGAGTTCAGTTGGTTTGGCGACACAACAGAAAATAGCACAAAAGAAACTCTGGACTTGGCGTTTTTCAAGCGTGGCGGCAAGGGAAAAGTTGTCGTCAATGGAACCAGCTTGGCGCATCCGAGCATAAATAAATTGGCAATTAAAATCCGCGACCTTTTACGAACAAAACCGATTGTCGCGCGCCAATTAAAAACACTCTTGATTCGCTCAGATCAACGGGGAAACGCCGTCTGGCAATTGTACGTAAAAGATAAGATAGAAAATCTGATTTCCGAAGACGAAGCTAAATTATTATCAGCCAAAGGTGGCGAAATAATCTATTCCGACCCCAAAAGCCCAGCCAGCAGAATCACCGAACGCTTGAACAAATTCGGCGACACGACGCTGAGTGACACGATTTTAGGCGTCGCCTTCAACTACGCTTGCGAAGGATTTTTCCAAGTCAACATTCCCGTCTACGAAAAAGCCCTGAGCGATATGAAAGCGTGGATTAATTGCAATGAAAAAATGCCGACGCTCGACCTTTATTCTGGCGTCGGGACAATCGGCTTGACAATTGGAGGCGATGACGTGACGCTCGTGGAAATTAACGAACATGCCGTCGCGGAAATGCAGAGGAATATTGCCAAGCTGAATCGACCGAACGCCAAGGCGATTTTGGCACCGAGCGAAAAATCTCTGGAATATATAACGGACGAGCAAATTGTCATCGTTGATCCGCCGCGCGCTGGACTTCACGCGGATGTTGCTAATAGACTGCTGGAAACAGCGCCACCTCGGATTATTTATCTGAGTTGCAATCCTGTCACGCAAGCACGAGACGTCAGTCTGCTTCAAGAAAAATACGAAATCGTGCATCATCAAGGCTACAACTTCTTCCCGAGGACGCCGCACATTGAGCACCTTGTGGTTTTGGATAGAAATATATAAATATAGAGTCACGGAGGTTTTATGAAATTATTTAATAAAAAAGAGGCTCCTCTTATACAAAACGCTGGGGGTGCTATTATAACTAAGTCGATCTATGAAGGAAAATCTAAGCTAAAATGGCTTGTTAGAGAGGAGGGAACCAATCCAGCCGATTGTGGATGGCGAGCAATAGGAGACACTGATACTCAAGAATATATAGATAACCCAAAGAATCTCATCATTGTAGATTTCAATACTCTTGCAAATATTGAACCCGCGGTTTTAGCAGTATACGACATGCCCATAGGTACGGACTTAACATTCCATTTTGATGAAAGCGGAAGGTATTTTACCGATTCAAATACTGGTAGTCGAATAAAAATGTACTAGTATACAGTTAGGCGTGTTCCTTAGTATTTACATTTACCGAACGATTCGTCGACCAGCCCAGCGAGCAATGAATAGCTGGGCTAACATCGCTACGATAATTGCGCCAGCTGCTGGCCACATTATGAACAAATTTGGCACAGTAAAGTCGAAAAAGTCGCGCAGGAACCCAAAACCAAAGCTTCCAGCCGCCACAATAATCACCGACAGAAGATAAAGCAGGCGAGCGCGCTTGGCGGATTTATCGATGGTTACATCCAGCATAATTCCCACCAAGAACACCAAATATACGCCAAACAAAGTCGCGGTGAGCACCGTCATCGTTGCGACTTCTGCTGCGTGGCCAGAGAACATAACAGAGGTAATCCAATAGGTGAACGCGACAGCCACGCCAGTAATTAAAGCAATCGGTGTAACAGCCAGCAAAGTATCGTGCCAGAATCTCTTCGGATTTATTCGATGCTTCGACACCGGCGGAAACAGCGTCCACATAAGAGTTGGCATAGTCACCAGAAAAATATTCATAAACGTAATATGGCGCGGCGAATACGGATAATTCATATTGATGAGAATCGTCGTAAGAAGAAGCGTCACACCGTAAATAATTTTATGGAAAAACAGAACAGCGATGACTTCGATTGCTTGCATAATTTGATTGCCCAATTTCATTCCCATCGGAAGGGAAGTGAACGAATTGTTGAGCAATATAATGTCGGAAACCCGACGAGAAGCCGGCGCACCAGCGTACATCGCCACACCGAGGTCAGCCTTTTTCAGCGCCAAAGCGTCATTTACGCCGTCGCCAACCATGCCAGTGAACTTGCCCGATTGCTGGAATCGATTGATCAAACGCTCTTTTTGATCTGGCAAAACTCTGGCAAAAATCGTGTAAGTGTCGGCCGCTTTATTAAATTCATCTTCGCTAAGCGCCACCAAATTCTCACCTAAAATTGCCTTTTCTGGATGTTTAATTCCAGCTTCCTTAGCGATGTATTGAACTGTGCGCGGGTTATCACCAGAGATTACACGAATAGTTACACCTTGGCGCTGCAAAAAATCCACCGTTTCAACAACACCATGGCGCAGAGAATTGCGCAGAATAACCGCGCCAATTGCCGTTCCAGAACCATTTTTCAAGTCTTTCAATTTGGTTTTATCGTCCGAAAATTCAGCCAACATCAACACACGCAAACCATTGTCAGCCCAATCATTCAGCTTCTTCTGAGTTTCCTTATCCACTGGTGCCAACTTCGACACAAACTCTGGCGCGCCCATCATTAACGTCCGAATTTCACCGTCAATATTCGCCCTCACGCCAGCCATTTTACGCGCCGACGAAAACGCCATCACTTCCAGAACTTTCGTATTTTTTGGCGACGTAGCTTCCGCCAAAATTGCACGACCAGTGATATTTCCGCCGCTGGTTTCGTGAGCAATTAACGCCGCAAAACTGGCAATGTCAGAGTCAGAATAATCATTTTCATCACCAAAAGCCTCGACCTGTTCCAGTGTAACTTCATCACTAGTCAAAGTACCTGTTTTATCTACAGCCAGCAAATTCAAAAGCGCCATCGCTTCAATCGCTGACAATTTTTGTGGCAAGACTTTCGCCTGGGCTAATCGCAACGAGCCGAACGCCAAAAGCAGAGAACTCGCCAATAACAGACCTTCTGGCACGACTGTAACCGCTGCTGAAGTTATGGTTTTTAAGATGACGACAACGTTATCGCCAGAGAAATAATAGACGATAGCGATAAGTAGCGACAGGACAATTGCGCCGTAAGTCAAGAAGTAAATTGCGCGCCAAATCGCCAATTGCAGAGGCGTGAGTTCTGGTTTGTAACGCTTCAGAACTTGGCTAATCGCGCCAGCTTTCGTGTCGTCGCCAATCGCAATTACTCGCGCCGTGCCTTCGCCAGCCAAAACCGTCGTCGCCGCCAGCACGACATCGCCGTCCTTTTTCTCAATCGACGCAGACTCGCCAGTCAACATACTTTCATTCAGCTCCAAGCCTTTTGACTCAATAACTTTCGCGTCCGCCGGTAGTTCATCGCCAGCCTGAATAAGAATTTCATCGCCAATTTTAAGTTCATCATAACCAACCTCGACAACATTTCCATCTTTTAACAATCGAGCTTTCGGTGCGCTCATCAGCTCCAATTGACGCAAAACTCGCTTAGCCCTTAGCTCCTGAATAATGCCAATCGTCGAGTTCACGACAATCACCACCGAGATAAACCACGCATCACGATATTCGCGAACATAAACCAGCGCGCCAGCCAATAGAAAAATCACCACGACAATAGGTGAGAGCAGATTCCGCTTAATAATGTCCAAGTAGTCGCGCATTAGCTTGTCCGAATCCTTCTATAACTAAACCTCGCGCCGACTCGCCAATTTCCGTACGCGTCAGAATCAAATTGATATATCTCGCCATTTTTCACTTCAGAAATCAAAACCAAGGCAGGATTATACGGCGCCAAAGTTTTATAAAAATGCAAATCTTCATCCGTGACGTGCCTTCTTCCAGGAAAAACCTCGCGGAATTTGCGCTTGCCGATATCTTCAAAATATCGCGGCTGACCTTTTGGCGGAAGAAATAATTCCGCCCGCATGCCCATTCGCGAAATTATCTTTTTAACGTCAGATAGAATCAACGGCGACGTCGCCTCTAAATACATCATCAGCTGCTTTTTATTCGTCAAAAACACCGACGCCTTAGCCGTGCGACTAACATCAGCGTGCCACAAAATTATCGACTGAACATCAATTGGAAAACCAAATTTTTCCTTAGCAATTCGCTCCAGTGCCAGCTCGTCATACGTCGCCTTATTCATAGATAATATTTTACCATTTTTTTATGAGGTGTGCGAGATGGCAAAGATGTGAAATCTAATAGCCAACCTGTCTGGTCGATTCAACTGCTTGACGGGAAATATCCAAGTGGCTTTTACCCTTAAACGCGTCTTCTGGATGTTTTTCATTCACCCTCTTAATACTGAATTTATAACCTTAGACGAATTCTGTAAATAGCAATTTTGATATCACGCTCTGAAGACCGCCAACATGGTAAAATAAAACTATGGATTTCAATACTCGTTACGCTAAATTAAACGATAATCAACGACAAGCAGTCGACTACATCCACGGATCACTTTTGGTAATTGCTGGGCCAGGAACAGGGAAAACCGAGCTTCTAAGTATGCGCACTGCCCAAATCCTGAGACAGACCGACACTTTGCCGAACAGTATTTTATGTCTAACGTTTACCGAAAGTGGCGCCACAAACATGCGCCAACGACTTCGCCAGATTATCGGTGAGGACGCGTATAAAATTGCGATTCACACATTTCACAGCTTCGGCACAGAAATCATCAATCAACATCGCGAGTATTTTTTCCGTGGCGCCGACGCTCAGCCGGTTGACGAATTGACGCAATATCAAATTATCTCTGGAATACTCGAAGGACTTGATTGGCGAAATCCATTAAGCGCGAAAAACAACGGGGAATTCGTTTACATCAAAGACCTCATCCGCATTATTTCCGAGTTCAAGCAAAGCGGCTTAACGCCGTCAGAATTACGGACAATTATTGAGGACAATCAAAGCACAATCGCTGAAATCGCGCCAGATATTCAGCAAGTATTTTCCGCCAAAATATCGAAAAAGACAATTGAAATGTTTGCGCCGATAGCTGAGAAAATTGCCAATTTAGCCGCCAAAAACCCTGACGAGAAAAACTCAAAATTGCCAGCCTCAATCACACCATACGCCAACGTTTTAGCGCTGAGCATCGTGCATGCCACTCAAGAAGCGATTGACGAAAACTCAACCAAGCCGCTGACTGCTTGGAAAAATAAATGGTGCGAAAAAAATGCCAATGGCGAATTTGTCCTGAAAGATTTTACCGCCGCAGAAAAATTATCTGCCGCAATTGACGTTTACGAAAAGTACGTAAATATTCTGTCCGAACGCTCGTTATTTGACTACGACGACATGATTTTATCCGTTATTCAAGCATGCGAATCCCATCCAGAACTTCGCGCAAATCTTCAGGAGCAATTCCAATTCATCATGGTCGACGAGTTCCAGGACACAAACTTGGCGCAATTACGATTATTGTTCAATTTGACCAGCGAGAACGACGATAATCCAAACATCATGGCGGTCGGCGATGACGACCAAGCAATCTTCAGCTTCCAAGGCGCAGACGTGGGCAACATCCAGCGCTTCCGCCAACATTATCACGACCCAAAAATCATCGTTTTGACCGACAATTATCGTTCCGCCGAGAACATTTTATCGTCAGCGCGGGACGTCATCACCCAGGGCGCGGATCGATTGGAAAACACGATTGACGGGCTATCAAAGCAATTGACCGCACACGCAAATAGCGAAGGCTCAAAAGTCGAAATCCAAGAATTCTCATCTGTTAGCGAAGAGCGAGCGGGAATTGCTAAACAAATTGCCGAGCTAATAAAAAATGGCGAGAAACCAGAAAACATCACGATTATTGCGCGCCACCACAAAGAACTCATTGAAATTCTTCCGCATCTTTATAAGGAAAATCTTTTTGTCAATTACGAGCGTCACGACGACATTCTGGAGCAAGATATAATTCAGATTCTGGACAAATTAGCGCGAACTGTCGTAGCGATTAGCCAGAATAATTTGGACGTTGCCAATAGTCTACTACCGGAAATTACGGCTCATCCAGCGTTTGGATTTTCTGCACTGGACATCTGGAAATTGAGCCTTCAAGCTTACAAAAATCGGCAATTGTGGCTGGAAAGTATGCTGGCGAACAGCGTATTTAAGGAATTTGCGGAGTGGCTTTTGGAGCGCGCTAAGGACGTGCCGAATCTACCATTGGAAGAGCAATTGGACAATTTATTGGGCTTAACTAACGATGAAAGCAGTGATCTTCAGGTCAATTCTCTCGCCAATTTCTATTTCTCACCAGAAAAGCTAGATAAAAACCCAGAAGCGTATCTGACGATCCTGGAAAGTTTGCGCACTTTGCGTCAAAAACTTCGCGATCGAATCACCGATAAAAACCCGACTCTGGAAGATTTTTTGGAATTTATTGACCTGCACATTTCGACAAAAACTCGCTTAACACAAATTCGCACGCACGCAAGTTCACTCAGCGGCGCCATAAACTTAATGACCGCGCACAAATCCAAAGGTCTGGAATTTCCGCACGTTTTTGTGATTGGGGCAATTGACAGCGCTTGGGGCGAAAAAGTTCGTTCACGCAGTCGAATTATTAGATATCCCGCAAACCTCCAACTTCAGCCAGCGGGCGCCACTTACGACGAACGACTTCGGTTATTCTTTGTGGCGATGACTCGCGCCAAAACCACATTGACCATGACTTATTCTCAAACCAACGATTCTGGCAGCGACACGATAATCGCCAGTTTCTTGACTAATTGCACGCCAACCATCATTCCGACCAGCGATGATCCAGCCGAACAGATTGAACTCGCTGAAACCGATTGGACGACGCGACTAACTTCACCAATCGTTCCAGAATTAAAGGATTTATTGGCGCCAGCGCTGGAAACATACAAACTTTCTGCGACGCATTTGAACAACTTCCTCGACGTTTCACGTGGCGGACCGCAAAATTTCTTATTGAACAATTTACTACATTTTCCATCCGCCAAAAATTCCGCCGCAGCTTACGGAACCGCGATTCACAGCAGCCTTCAGCAAGCACATTGCTCATTCAGCGCCGATCATCAATTGCCAAGCACCGAACAAATCCTCCAATTCTTCCAAAAATCCCTCGAGAGCCAGCATTTGCCAGCGGACGATTTTCAATTGTATTTGGACAAAGGGAAGTCGGCTTTGACTGCGTTCTTAAACGCCAAATCTTCAGATTTCCACGATACAGACTTGGCGGAATTGGACTTTTCAAACCAAGGCGTAATTATAGATAACGCCAGATTGACCGGTAAACTTGACGTTGTCGACATCGACAAGCAAAATAAAACCATCTTCGTAACGGATTATAAAACCGGCAAGCCGTCGCATTCTTGGAAAGGTTCGGCCGATTACGAAAAAATCAAACTTCATAAATATCGTCAGCAATTGATGTTCTATCAACTACTGGTCGAGCATTCACGCGATTATAGCAATTTCACGTTTACTGGCGGGCGACTACAATTTGTCGAGCCAGACATGAAGACCGGCGATATCCTCAGCTTGGAGGACGCGTTCTCCAGAGAAGAATTATCCGAATTCGCAAAACTCGTAAACATCATTTGGCAGAAAATCACCACGTTAGATCTGCCGGATATTTCTGGCTATTCGGCGGATTATAAGGGAATGTTGCAATTCGAAAAAGACCTACTGGCGGGCGAAATATAAAAATATTCTGGTATATTGTTGCATTTTTTTATAATTAGTGTTATTATAATAAACGCTTTATTCGTGAAGCTGATTCTTTCGAATTATGCTTCACGAAAGCATAATCAGAGGATCAGCTCTTTTCTTTAGGAAAGAGGTGAAAATCTCATGTCATGTAGACCGTGTAGCAACATGGGCTACTCAGGTACGAAAATGTGTCCATCTTGCCGGGGAACTGGCAAGCAAGCCCTAGGCTACCGATGTGACAACTGTGGCGGGTCGGGGCGAGTCTGCCTCCAGTGCGGAGGCAAGAACGCCTGACTATCCTTTCTCTTGGCAGTCGGGGCTTGTGCGACCCCGAAACCGCTGACTCCGCGTCAACAGAGGGCGTCTTGTCCGCCCTCGGCTTGATTCGCCGACCGGTAATCCGGAAAAGAATCAAAGGACATGATTCTGGAAAAATCCCGCCGCTTTGTTGTGAAAATGGAGTAGCGGTTGATAAGTGGGTTCGACCCCCTCCGTGTCCGCCATCCGGCAATTAAAAACCTGAGGCACAACGCCGCTACTGCCCGCCACAGCGGCGTTCAGGTTCATCAATACTCCCCTCTAGACAACGACGTCTAGCAACGTAAGCCGGTACGTGGAAGTATTGATGTTTTCCCAATTTTACGGGTTCGCGAGTTCACTCGTGGCAGTTTTTCTCACCGTTGAGATCAACTCCGAGCAGAACCGCTTGAGCCCGCCCACACCCTATCTCGATGACGAGATAGGGTTTTCTCCTTTTTGTGATAAAATAACAGAGATGACATCGTTTTGGAATGATTTACCGCAGCCATTTTTCATATTGGCACCAATGGAGGCCGTCACCGACGTCGTGTTTCGTCATGTCGTGAAACAGGCTGGCGCGCCAGATATATTTTTCACCGAGTTCGCAAATGCTACCGGCTGGGTTCACGCTGGCGACAAAGCCATAGCTGGGCGATTAATTAAAACCGACGATGAGCAGCCGCTGATTGCGCAAATCTGGGGTGGCGAGCCAGGGGATATGGAAGCTTTCGCTAAACACTGCGCGGAACTTGGCTTTAACGGAATTGATATCAATATGGGATGTCCCGCCAAATCTGCCATTAAAAGCGGCGGTGCGGCTCTGATTCGTCGACCCGACATAGCGATAGCTGCAATTGACGCTGCCAAAAAATTTGGATTGCCTGTTAGTGTAAAAACTCGGCTGGGCTATACTTACGTCGATGAATGGCGAGAATGGCTTACGACCATTCTCAAGCAAGACATCGTGAATTTGACAATTCATCTGCGCACAAAAAAAGAGATGAGCAAAGTTGCGGCGCATTATGAATTGATTGACAAGATTATTAAGCTGCGCGATGAAATTGCCCCACAAACGCTCCTGACTATCAACGGCGATATTCGCGACCGAGAGCATGGGCTGGAAATTGCCAGAAAACATCCTGGCGTGAATGGAATTATGATCGGGCGGGGAGTTTTCAGTGATCCGTTTTGCTTCCGTAAATCGAAAACTGACGCAGATAATCATAAGGAAGAACTGTTGGCGCTCCTTAATTATCACTTGGATTTGTTCGATTCTTACCAGCCGATTTTAGGGCGACCTTTTGAAACTCTAAAACGTTTTTTCAAGATTTATATTCGCGATTTTGACGGCGCGAAGGAACTTCGAGAAAACTTGATGCACACCACGACAACCGACGAGGTGCGATCAATACTTGCACACAACGATCATCCACACTATACTTATTGACATGACAACAAAAAAACAAAAACTACAAAAACAACAGGCCATAGACACATGGATCGTCATAGCATTATGGGTAAGTGCTATCTGGTTCTCGTTCGCACGCGGATTCATTACTGGCATCGGCGGTTGGGTACTAGCACTACTTGCCCCGTGGGCGCTTATCGTTAGCTGTATCTGTCTTGCAATCATCTCCCGACAAATGAAAAAACGCCATGCATCAAAAGACCATCTCACCACAATAGTACGTGTTTCCTTTATCGTCATGTCAATCTCATTATTTATCTGTGGCCTTGCAATGCCTGATTTTAGCGACATGGAGACCTTTTCAACATTATCCGTGTATACAAATAACGCTATTTCATTTAAAACATCAAAAACTATCGCCATTATCTCAGGGTTTGTAGTGGTTCTGTCTCTATTCGTGGCTGTTACTTTTGGCATCGCTGAAGACAGAGAATAGACGACGGAAGACGTCGCTATTTAGATTAGTATTAATTAGAGTCTTAGTACTATACGCAAATTGATTGAAAAAGTATAGTTATTATGATATAATATAAGTATGTCTGAATATCTAGAAAGTAAACTATCTTATATTCACCCTTCAAATGTTACAACATCTAACCTGAAAAATAGTCCGGAAGGTATAATACTCTTATCGGATGTTTCAAAACCAAATCAAACTCCCCTCGATGTCCGAGTGGATAAGGTACCAAAATATACAGAAGGCAGGGAAGATAGTGTTTATCAAGTCCAGTTCGGAGACATGACAATATCAGGACAAACAGATAGTTCTCCAAAAATAATTCAACCAGTAGCAATAAAGGCAGCCGACTCATTAAGTCACGCTATTCGCGAATATAATACAATAAAGTATCTTAATAGCAGAGAAGAAGGAAGACGACTAACATTCCAGACCCTAGGTTTTACTAGATGGGGGAGTAATTATAGCGTTATTACCGAATTTGAATCAGGAGTTGTTACTTACGATAACACTATCTTAAATGAGACTTACAGTCCCGCTGAATCAGAAATATCAGAAGCTCTGACCACAGCAGCCTTGACTTTAGCAACCTTAAACGACTTGGGCTTAGCGCATGGAGACTTTCAAGTAAAAAACACCGCGAGAGATATCAATAATAGAGTTCGCATTGTTGATCTAACGGAAATGCGAAGATTTAATAGCCCAGACGACACATTCGAGGACATTGCGTTATATATAGAATCGCTCTCTAAGTTTGGTACTAGATTTTCTCCCGTAAGCCCTCAGCAATTTGACGAGTACTTCTTAAAAACATATGAGAAGAATATACCTGACGTCTTCTCAGCTAGTAAACACCTAGAAGTGAAGATGGCAATTCACGCCCTACGCGACATGCTAGACGTCACGCTTATTACGCCCCGATAGGCCCTAGCGTCGTCGCTTACGCCTATGAAGATCGGCAACCTTCAATCGCACCATATGACGGTCGATAAGCTGCTTGGCTTTCTCACGCTCAACTTGATCGCCAGCTTCATCACGCGCCTTGATAGCACGCTCCAGAGCCTTCTGAGTTTCCGCCTCGATGATATCATCGCCGTGATCAGCTTCATCAACCAGAATCTGCACCGACGAATAGTCAATTTTTACCACGCCACCAGAGATTGCGAAATATTCCAACTGATTATCGGAATCTTCTTTATGCCGACGCACGGTAATCACGCCGTCCCGTGCAATCGTCACTAGCGGCTCATGGCTAGGGAAAACGGAAATTTCGCCGTCAGTAGTTGGAATTGACACCGAATAAACTTCTTCGTCAACCTTCGTACCGACAAGTGTGACTAATGACAATTTCATGGCTATTTAGCTTTCTTTTCAGAATGTTTTTTAGCCTCGGCAGATTCAGCTTCAGCGTCGCGAGCAACTTGATCAGCCAGCGTGCCCTGGACCATATAGAACCAGTTTTCAGGCTTATCATCGTATTTACCAGCCAAAATGTCGGAAGCGTCGCGAATGGTGTCTTCCAATTTAACGTAAACACCTGGATTTCCAGTAAACTTCTCAGCCACGTGGAATGGCTGTGCCAAGAATCGCTGAATACGACGAGCGCGAGCAACAATCTGCTTCTGATCATCCGACAATTCTTCCATACCAAGAATAGCGATGATATCCTGAAGCTCTTTGTATTGCTGCAAAATTCGCTGAACCTCGCGCGCCACGCGGTAATGCTCTTCACCGACAATTTCTGGATCAAGCGAGTTTGAGCTCGAGTCCAAAACGTCAACCGCTGGATAAATACCGATTTCCGTCAATGCGCGGTTCATCACAATTGTAGCGTCAAGGTGAGCAAAGGTCGTCGCAGGAGCCGGGTCAGTCAAGTCGTCAGCTGGCACATAGACAGCCTGAACAGAGGTAATCGAGCCCTTCTTCGTTGAGGTAATTCGCTCTTGCAAAGCACCCATTTCTTGCTGAAGGTTTGGTTGATAGCCAACCGCACTTGGCAGACGACCAAGCAATGCCGACACCTCAGCACCAGCCTGAGTATAGCGATAAATATTGTCGATAAATAGCAAGACATCTTTACCTTCGTCACGGAAAGCTTCAGCCATCGCCAGACCCGACAATGCCACGCGCAAACGTGCTCCAGGCGGCTCGTTCATTTGCCCAAAGACTAGCGAAGTCTTATCCAAAACGCCAGCTTCTTCCATTTCATAGTAAAGGTCGTTACCTTCACGAGTTCGCTCACCAACTCCAGCAAAAACAGAGTTTCCAGAGTGGAACTTAGCAATATTGTTAATCAACTCAGTGATAAGAACTGTCTTACCAACACCAGCACCAGCAAATAGACCAGCTTTTCCACCCTTAGCAAGTGGCGCAATCAAGTCGACAACCTTAATACCAGTTTCCAAAATCTCAGTCTTATTTGACTGCTCAGAAAGCGCTGGAGCGGGGCGGTGAATTGGTGCAGTTTTTCCCTTTGGTTGCGGCTTTTCGTCAATCGCTTCACCAACGACATTAAACATTCGTCCTTGAGTTTCTGCGCCGACTGGAACGGAAATTGGAGCGCCAGTCGCAACAACTTCTGCGCCACGGCTCAATCCATCCGTCGAAGACAGGGCAATTGCTCGAACAGTATGCTCGTCCAAGTGCTGAGCAACCTCCAGCACCAAATTCTCATTGCCGTTTTTAACGTGCAACGCGTCGTAAATCGCTGGAAGTTCAACGTCTCGCGGAAACTCCACGTCAACGACCACGCCAACGATTTGAATAATTTTACCTAGTGTTTTACTCATCAATTTTTCCTCCGCACTTCCTTTGTATTAATCTCACTTTTCATATCACATCTACGCCTCCTGATAATCCATAATTATATCCAAAGAATAACTCTTATCCGACAATGCTCGACGAGCCGGCTCTATCATATCATCAGGGAAGCGCAAGTTCAGTTTCTCTAAAGCCCCTAACGTCACGAAGTCAACCTGCTGGATTCCTTCTTCGTGCGCGATAGGAGAATCATCGGCAACGTGTCCTAGAAAGAACACAACCAGCGACATACCAGAATCAGTATTTTTCAACAGCACCGACAGCACACCATCAATTGCAACTGTGTAGCCAGACTCTTCCTTCGCTTCGCGTATCGCCGCATCCACCAAGCTTTCGCCAGGCTCAACATGACCAGCTGGAAAATTCCAGGTATCTAATTGACCATAATTATTTTTGCCTTCTTGAACGACCAACAACTTACCGTCCTTTACAACAACAGTACTGACGAATAGGGTTGTGTTATTTATCATTGTTCCATCGCCTCCACGCCACCAGAAATTTCAGCAAGCTCCTGAGTAATCGCCCCTTGACGAGCCTTATTCATAGCTAGCGTCAAATCGTCAACCAAATCGCTGGCATTATCTGTAGCATTCTTCATCGCCATCATACGCATAGAATGTTCACTGGCGCGAGCGTCAAGCAACGCTTGCAACAGTCGCGCACCAACCAAACGATACGCCACCGCATCCAAAACTTCTGGAATGCTCGGCTCATATTTGGCGTCAGAAATCGTGTTAGAAACTTCACTCGGATCAACCAAGATTTTCGTTCCTGCTGGCAATAATCTGTCCAATTCAGCAGTCTGAACCATGCTATTGACAAAACGCGTATAAACAAGCGTAACTGCATCAACTTCGCCATTTTCAAACATATTTACTGCCGTATTCAAAATCGTATGGAACGTCAATCCAGACGGCTGATCTGGCAAATCTTCATACGTACCGATGATTTTCGTATCTTTAAGACGCGTTGCGAATTGTGAAGCTCGCCGACCAATCGTCAAAGTCAAGTTCTCAATTCCGCGCTCGTCATCACGCTTTAGCAGCTCCAAATATTTCTTCAAAACGTTGGTGTTGTATGCGCCAGCCAAACCCTTATCGCTGGCCACCACGATAATCAATCGCTTATTTATCTTGCGCCTAACGAACAGCGGGTGATTGTCGGTTGCGCCTTGGCTCGCCAAATAAGACAGCAATTCTTCCGCCGCCATTGTGTACGGCGCAGAAGCTTTGTCCGCCTCTTGAGCGCGACGCATTTTACTAGCCGCCACCAATTGCATAGCCTTGGTGATCTGCTTAGTTGAGTCCACCGAACGAATGCGATTTTTCAGCGCGCGAGTGCTCGGCATGAATTACTCCTCAAATCCTTTCGCTATTTCTTTCGTAGCTTCGTCAATCAATTTCAATTGCTCATCCGAAGGCTTGTCGCCCTTGTTCAACTCACGCATAGCATCTTTAGAATTTTTCCAGAGATAAGTCAATAGAGCAGACTGTGCGTCCTTAATCTTAGAAACTGGAACTTCGTCAAACATACCGCTAGTCACAGCGTGGATACTAACAAATTGCTCCCAGACACTCATTGGCTGATACTGCGGCTGCTTCAGAAGTTCAGTGAGTCGCTGACCGCGATCAATTTGAGCCTTTGTCGCGTCGTCAAGGTCTGAACCGAATTGAGCAAATGATGCCAATTCGCGGAACTGAGAAAGACCAAGCTTCAAGTTTCCACCGACAGATTTAACGGCTTTCGTCTGAGCTGCGCCACCAACACGAGAAACTGATAGACCGGCTGAGATGGCTGGGCGAATGCCTTGATAAAACAAGTCGGTTTCCAGGAAAATCTGACCGTCGGTAATAGAGATCACGTTGGTCGGAATGTAAGCGGAAATGTCGCCAGCTTGCGTTTCAATAATTGGCAGAGCCGTCAAGCTTCCTGCGCCAAGTTCATCTGACAATTTAGCCGAGCGCTCCAGTAAGCGTGAGTGCAAATAGAAGACGTCACCTGGGTAAGCTTCGCGTCCTGGTGGACGGCGCAACAATAGCGACATCTGTCGATAAGCCACCGCGTGCTTCGTCAAATCGTCATAAATCATCAATGCGTGACCACCGTTATCGCGGAAATATTCACCCATGGCTGTACCAGCGTAAGGCGCCAAGTAAAGCAGGGAGGCCGCATCGGACGGGCTGGTCGCAACAATAATCGTCTGATCC
This sequence comes from uncultured Candidatus Saccharibacteria bacterium, assembly GCA_965240135.1. GTDB lineage: Bacteria > Patescibacteriota > Saccharimonadia > Saccharimonadales > Saccharimonadaceae > Nanosynbacter. The sequence goes on along the minus strand of CBDEJQ010000026.1, from coordinate 18,823 downwards.
ATCACGCCTTCTTCTTTCAATCGGTCGACCAACCTGGCAATCTTCGACAATTTCTGACCAATCGCCACATAAACGTTCACCACGCCGGTTTTTTGACGAGCCTGGTTAATCATTGTATCAATAGCAATTGCCGTCTTACCAGTTTGACGGTCACCAATGATAAGCTCACGCTGACCACGACCGATCGGGAACATCGCGTCAATCGACATAATACCGGTCATCAGAGGTTCGTGAACCGATTTACGGCCCATCACACCAATAGCGGGACGCTCAATTAAACCACGTTTCTTCGTCTTAATCGCTGGACCATCGTCAAGAGGTCGACCTAGCGGATCAACCACTCGCCCCAACAATTCTTCGCCGACAGGAACGTCTAGCACCGAACCTTTGCGGCGAACGCTAGCGCCAGCCTTAACCTTATCTTCGCCACCAAGAATCACCGCACCAATTTCGTCTTCCATCAAGTTCAAAGCAAACGCTTCAACCGTGCCGCCGTCAGTTTCAATTTCCAGCACTTCGCTATAGCCAGCGCTACTTAAGCCATGCACCCAAGCCACGCCGTCACCAACGCGAATAACCACGCCAGCATCTTCCAAACCTTCTGTCGCCTCCAACTGCGCGATTTTTTCCCGCAGGCTTTTGGCTAATTCTGTCACATCAATCTTGCTCATTTTTCCTCCTAGATTTTCTTCGCCCGCAAGTCGTTTAACTTCTTCGAAACCGTTGCGTCCAGTGTTGCGGTCGGCGTTTGTAGCTTAAATCCGCCAATCAACGTCGGGTCAATTGATTCCCTTAGCGACACTTTTGGCTTGCTATTTTTATCGCTCGCCACAGCCGCCAGAAATTGCTCTATTTTACGCCTTGTGTTGTCATCAAGCGCTCTCGCGCTCTCGACCGACGCCACAATCTCACCGTTCTCAGCCAATTCTGCCTCAATATCTCGCACCAACAAATCAACTTCACGTTCGTGCTTTTCGTAAATCAAAAGACCAGCAATTTCTTCCAACACCGCGTCATTGCCAGCTAAAATTTGTTCAGCTGCGTACTTTGCCAACTTTCTCCTGGACACTAATCGCATCTATTCAGCCTCCTCAAGCGCTTCCGAAATCAGCTTTGTATCTTTCTTCGCATCAATTTTCTCGCCCAAAACCTTGCCAGTCGCCTCAGCCACCAACTCTAATGTCGAATTGTGCAGGTCTTTCTTTGCGTTTTCAATTTCTTGAGCAATCGTATTATGCGCTTCTTTAATCAAAGCTTCAGATTTGGCAGTCGCTTTTTTAGCCGCTTCTTCAACGACTTCGGTCGCTTCTTCTCGAGCAGATGCCACGATGTCGCTAGCTTGAGCTCGCGCTTTTCGCATCATTTCAGTGGTCATTTCTTCGGCTCGATCGGCATTTTCCTTGGCAGATTTTGCCGCCGCGTCAGCCGCTTTCAAGTCTTTTTCTCGCTTGACGAGCATTTCCATCATTGGCGGATAAACAAACTTGCGAAGAACAAATAGCAAGATTAAAAATGCTACCGTCTGAAACGCCAACAGCGCCCAATCAATACCCAGCGAATCAAACAAACCGGCTTTTTCCGATGCGCCAGAATTGGCAAATTGTGTTAATATTTTCTCCACAATTTACTCCCGAAAACTACATAACTTTGCCGACGATTGCTGCGACGAAACCGATAATAGCAATAGCGTCGATGAATGAAATACCCAAGATCATCATTGTGCGTAGGTCGTTGATTTTTTCTGGGTTACGGCCAGCGGCGTTCATAGCTGCTGCGCCAACGATTGCAGCGCCGATTGCTGCAAATGCTGCTGGGATTGCGTAGGTAAGTGTGAATGCTAATGCTTCCATTGTTAATATTCTCCTTTTAATTAATTATTACCTAATTTAATCACTCTCTGATGTTGCTAATTTATTAGTTTCAACAGAGGAGTGAACTTCATCAATTGGCTCGTGTGAATCATGGTGAGCCAGCCCCAGGGAAATAAACACAGTTGATAGCATAAAGAAAATATACGCCTGAATACCGCCGATAAACAATTCAAAGAAATAGAATGGCTGCAGAGCTACGGGCGACAAAAACTTCGTCATATAAGCGATAATCGCCAAGAGAATTTCGCCAGCCAAAACGTTACCAAATAGACGAAAACTCAGTCCCAGCATTCGCGAGAACTCAGCCACCAACTCCAGAATGCCGACAAATGACATGATTGGATCGCGCAGCGGGTTAACAAAATATCGCCCCAAATTGCCCTTAAAACCCAAATACTTAAATGCATAAATCTGAGCCGCGATAATCGTTACAATTGCCAAGCCGAAAGTCATATTAAGATCTGCCACGCCACCGCGGAACAGAGGAGTGTGATGCTCGCCAATTGTAATTGGACCAACGATCGGCAAAAGCCCCAGCCAGTACTGCGCAACGATAAAGAAAAACAACGTAATACAGAGCGGAGCAATTTTACGCGCCCATTTTTGATCTGGAATAACTTGGCAAACTGTATTATAAAGTCCGTCGAACGTCCACTGAATTAGTCTTGTAATAAAATTATGCTTCTTTTTACCCAAAACGGCCGCACGAGTACGGAACATTGCCCACACCAGTACGATCAATCCCAAGAATCCCATCAAGTGCGAATTCGTAATAGACACGCCAGCGACATTGAGAACTTCGTCAACCTTTACTGAAATATGCGGACCAGCGCTTGCCATATAATCGATCATTTTTTCAACTCCTGCTGTTTAATTTTAGCAATTTGCAAAGCTACGAGAATCACTGAGATAATCGCGCCAGAAATAATTCCAGCAAGCAACCACCTCATCTTCATTCCGCTGACATTATCCAGCCACAATCCCAACAAAGTCAAGCCAATTGTCGGCAAAAACATTCGCCACATTGTACCAATCATCGTCCTTGCCAAAATCATCATCGCGCCAGAATCGCCTGTATCATTAGCCGAAATGTCAGTTTCTTTTACCATTACTTTCCACTATATCAATCTGTTATACTATTTTGCAAGATGCCACGACGAAATTATTCAAAAAATAGTCAAAAAGCCCAAAAAACATCATTGATGTCAATTTCAGGGTTGGCTAATTGCCAGAAAAAACATCGCTTCTCAACAGAGATAAAAGCGCGCCAAGCAGCAGAAATCCAAGAATTAGCAAACCCGAATTTGTCGATTGATATATATCACTGCGAATGGTGCAAAAATTGGCATTTGACGTCGAAGAATTCTAAATAGACGTAACCGTTATGTTATAATTGGAAGTGTTATTAAATAGGGGAATATATGAGCGAAGACACAACGAACAACCATCAAGACACAAAAGTTGTCGTGTACAACACTAGCTGGTGCGCGTTTTGCCACACGGAAATGGAATGGCTGAAGAAGCTGGGAATTGATTTTGTTTCCAAAGATATCGAGGCTGATCCTGGAGCAAAAGAGGAATTGATAAATAAAAATGGCGGCAATTTCCAAGGCGTGCCAGTAACGGATATTAACGGGGAATTAGTACTTGGTTTTGATCGACCGAAACTACAAGATTTGCTACGAAAAAACGGCTTACTAGCCGACTAATTTTCTTAAAAACGATTCGAGATTTTCCGTCAAATTCTGGCGGAAAATTTTTATTCTGCGCCAATTTGCACAACTTTGCCGCCAAGTTTTTCGCGGAAATAATTATCGTGGCTAACGTAAAGAATCGCGCCGGAATATTTGGCCAACGCTGTTTCCAATTCTTCGATGCTCGGCAGATCCAAGTGATTCGTCGGCTCGTCCAGAACTAGTAGTTGTGGATCATTCGCCAGCATAGCAATAATCTGAAAGCGAGCTTTTTGTCCACCAGACAAGCGAGCCAGCGGCGTCATCCGATCAGCGTCCGTGAACAAATAGTCAGCCAAAAGTTGCCGAATTTTCGTATCAGAAATCGACAAATCGCGACTCATGTACAATTTTTCAATCGCTTTTTCTAGCGGATCAGACAAATATCGCTCGTCAATTTCCTGCTCATAAACACCAATTCGAACCTGCGGATCAAGGAAAATATCGCCAGAATAAAGAACAGGACCGCCGTCAAAACTCTTGCCCGACGCCAAAATCATCCGAATCAACGTAGTCTTACCAGCACCATTGCGACCTCTAATTTCAATCGCTTCACCTTCGCGCAAATCAATATTCACGTCCTCAAACAATATCCGCTCACCAATCCCAACTGCCACATTTTCCGCACGAACCAACACGTGCTGGCTGCGACTGGACGCATCTTTCATACTCAGGCGAATATTACGCGACTTAAACTTTCCGTAACGCTCGGCCGATTTATAATCCAATCGACCAACGGATTCCTTGTCAATCCAAAACGTCGGCTTTTCCATTTCTGACAATTCCGCCAGCTCCGCTCGCGCCTCATTCTCCAAGCGCTTAAATTTCTGAATCGTGCCAGGATTTCGCGACTTTTCCTTAAGCCTTTGATAGTCCAAAACTTTTTGTTTCAGGTTAACAATTCGCTTCTCAATCTGCTCAAAATTGTTCATTCCAGCTGTCGTCGCTTGAGCATTCTGCTTCAAATACGCATCATAATTTCCGCGGTAACTAACGGCTTGTCCGTCCTTAATCTCAACTATTCGATCAACTTGCCCAAGTACATCGCGATCATGCGTAATTATCAACATCGCTTGATGCGGCTGCGAATTCATCCAATCAATAAACTGCTGTTTCGCAACGTAATCCATGTGGTTGGTCGGCTCGTCAATTAGCGCTAAATGCGCCTCCGAGTGCATAATTTTAACAATCTCCACCAGCCTTTTTTGACCGCCAGACAGGGAAGAAATCCGCCGATTGCCATAACCGTCTAATTGAAAATTGCTCAGCTCTCGCTCAATTTTCTCTTCAACTTGATAAAATCCTTTTTGGTCAAATCGCTCCAGAGCCTGTGTATATTCCTCAATTTTTCGCATATTGTCGCCCATAGTCAGCGGATATTCATCGATGATCTTCTTTAGCTTGGAATATTCCGGAAGCCCGCCAAGAATATACGACATAACCGTTTGATCGCCTAAGCCGTGATGTTCCTGAGCGGTAGTCGCAACCGTAATGCCGCGCCGAAAAATAACTTCTCCCGTATAATCATTATCCGTGCCCGCCAATATTCCAAACAGCGTCGACTTACCGACGCCGTTGCGTCCAACCACACCGACTTTCTCGCCGTCGTCCACACTGAACTTGACGTCTTTCATCAACGTCTTATCGCCAAAACTTTTCTCAGTAATGTGAATGTCGGCTATCATCTAACTTATTATAACAGAGACAATTCACTTGTATTTATACAAATTAATGTTATAATATAAACCTATGGAAAAGTCTCCGCATACCGGAAACGTCGTACTGCTTCCGACCGATCATGCCTACAGAGAATTATCAAACAGCATAAGGTCTATTTCAGATGAACTCAAAGACGACACAGCCGAAAATATTCCTGAAACTTTAAGCGACTTGGAATTAAATCTTTCACTCATCGAACAGCATGAAGACTTTAGGGATTTTCCTCTAGCATTCCGAATAATCGATGGCATATACGAAGCGACGAAGAGGAGTAGTTGTGTCGATCAATTAAAAAATTGTCCGTCAATAGTAGGAATAATTGAAAGATTAGCAGATTTAAGACCGAATGACCATCGATTCAACCCAGACAACCCGCATGTATCTCTCTTTGGACATATAGAGAAAGCGCAAACCATCATAAAAATCCTAGGACCCTCAGAAGACTAAACCTGCTATAATATAATCCATGTCAAAGCTAAAAGCCAAAAAACCAACTACGCAAAATATCATCAATCGTCGCGCACGGTTTGATTATGAACTTGGCGAAGAAATTGTAGCTGGCTTGGTTTTAACTGGGATGGAAGTGCGAGCCGCCAGAGAAGGACACGTCCAACTTAAGGGCTCATTTGTTAGCTTAAGAAACGGCGAATTGTGGCTAAATAACGCCAGCTTTTCACTGCGATTAAACGTTCGTGGAGAAGCAAATAGCCGCTCAGTCGATACTTCGGCGCGGAAATTATTGGTAAGTAAAAAACAATTGTCCAATTTTACAGAAGCCAAAAAACAGGGAATGACAATTGTCCCGACCAAATTGTTGACCAACGGAAAATTCATTAAAGTTGTAATTGCGCTCGGAAAAGGTAAGAAAAATTACGACAAGCGCCAAACCATCAAACGCCGCGACCAAGACCGAGAAACTAGGCGACTCATCTCTAATAGATAATCGCATTGACTACGAACTAGGCTCAGAATTTATTGATTTTCGCGTGCCTTAATCAGATTTTCATAAAGCTTTTCAAGCTTCTTCACTTGACTACGCTCCGTGAATTTATTAGCCAGCTTCTTGCTTTCAGCACTAAATTCCGCTTGTTTCTTCGGGCTTTTTAGAATCGCAATTACTTTTTCCGCGACACTTTCTGGATTGTTCTCCGCAAAATAGCCATTAACTCCGTCTTTTACCACCTCTGAAACTTCCTTGTCAATAATAACAATCGGCTTTCCAGCGTGAGCGGCTTCGTGAAGAACCCAGCCTTGCGTATCTTTAAGCGAAGGAAAAGTAAACACGTTCATTACTTTATACGCCACGCCCAAATCTTCTCGTGGCATAGCGCCAGTAAATATAATCCTATCCGCAAAATCCGTCTCGGCTGCCATTTTTTCCAAAGTCTTTCGATATTCAAAATCACCGACAAACAACAGCTTTGATTTCGGACGAGCTTCGGCAATAAACTCGCTAAACGCCTGAATCAAAATTGGCAAATTCTTTTCCTCGCCCAAGCGCCCCACAAAGCCAAACACTTCATCTTTTTCATCAAGACCCCATTGCTCGCGAAATTCTGCGACTCGTTTTGCGCTCGCTCGCGGAAGAGCATTCACGCCGTTTGGCATTAAAGTAACATCGTACGTGTAATCTTCGGTCTGCCAAGATTCCAATTGATCGCGGCTTTTACGCGACAGGGCAATCACCGCATCCGCCTTGCTGTATAAAATAGTTATGACGCGCTCAATAATATCTTTATTCCATTTCGTTACGCCATTACGCGGACGATATAATTTGGCAACTTCCAGCAAATCCTGTCCATTCAATTTTACCGACAACGGAAAAACCACTCCCGCCAACGCCAAAACTCCTGGCAAAACCGCAGGATAATGATCGACGAACTCATATAGATCCGTACAATGTTGGATAATCAAAGGAATATTATTTTTCTTCGCTGCCTTCACGCCCAATAGCCCAATTTGCGACGGCGTAAAAATATGAACGACGTCCAGATGCATATTAGCAATTTGGCGCTGCACCACAGGAGGGAAGAACACCGACGTGTCGTAATCGTCGAAGAACGCGCCCGTAATTGAGCGGAAACGAATTATTCGACTATTCTCATCTTCGTGAAGGAGTTCGGCTTGCTTGGACGGACTAATAGACTTTGCTGGACAAAAAACATAGACCTCATGCCCCAAAGCTTCCAGCTCGCGCTTTAATGATTCAACAACGTAAACGATACCGTTAATGGACGGTCTATAACTGTCCGTAAAAAGTCCTATCCTCATAATGTCCTCATTATACCATTTATATCAGCGATCGATAAAATTCGACCAATCGCTCGGCGCCGGCACTGCTGTCAAAACGCTCGGCAATTTTCTCAGCACCAAGTTGCGCTTTCTTATAAGCTTTCTTATCTTTGCGCAATTTACTAATCAACTCCAAGAACTCATCATCCGTTTTCGCCATAACAGCGTCGCCTTTAAATGTGTCGTTATATTGCGGAATGTCGCGCAGAATGATCGGCAAGCCAGCGCCAGCCGCCTCCAAGACGCACATAGGATGATTTTCCTGCATAGCTGGCAGAACAAAAACGTCAGCAGCGACATAATAGTCACGAACATTCTCCAAAGGTATCACGCCAGTTACAGTGAGATTATCCGGCGCATTTTTAATCATACCTTGCATGGCGTTATAATCCGCGCCCAAATTCTTAAACGGAATTCCTCCCACCCAGAAAAACTTTACATCTGGCATTTCTTTGGCAGCTTTTATTAAAATATCCAAACGTTTTCGCGGCTGGACTTGACCATTTCCCATAACCACAAAATCATCATCCTTCAAGCCAAGCTTCTTCCGAGCCGACTTTTTCTCCGCAGCAGAATGCTTATATCTCGACATATTTATCGTATTGTAAAAAACTTTCGTCTTTGGCACGCGCATATCATTTATCAACTCATCAGCAACCATACCAGAGCAGGCCAAAACCAAATCAGCCTTTTTGTAAAAGAATTTCAGCCACGCTCGACCTAAAGGCTTCCAATATTTCGCGCCTTTAATCGAACCGATAAAACTATCCGGCACAATGTGAGCAGAAACAACTTTTTTGCCACCTTTTTTCATCAAATGCCGAAACGAATACAAACCCATAGTCTGAATATGAATAATGTCAGCAGGACGATCAGAATTCACTTCAATATCAATATCCTTCCTCTTGCGCAGCGCGTCCGTAATCTCCTTATAAGCCGTATGCACACCGTGACCCTGAACGGTGAATTCGCTCTCAGAAATCATATTAACAATTAGTTTTTTATCATCTTTTTTACTCATACCTACAGTATAGCAAATAATTATTCCGCCAATATCAATTCAGCAACCAGTTCTGGGCTATCCAACACCGACAAATGTCCCGTATCAAGCTCCACGAATTTATCAATTTTTACACCATCGGCGGCGTTCACAGGAAGCGAAATCTTGTCCCGCCGCCCAACTATAAGTCCTGTAAACTCACGCTCAGAAATAATAATTTTATTGCCTCGAGAAATGTCCCGTGCAATTTTCGATTGCTCCAAATATTGCCGCCGCGTTACTCGCGTATTTTTCGTCAGCCATCGTATCAAATCCACGACATTTTTCCGTCTATTATTCACCAAGCACAGCCCACGAAACACCGAAAAATAATAGTTTAAATAAATATATTGATTCGCCCGACGAGTGCGATAAAAGAACGACGAGGAAATTCTCGACATAGCCGAAGTTTTAATCGGAGGGCTGATGTACCAAATTTTTTGGCATTGCATTTTATTTGCCGCCAAACATCCAAGCGAATGGGCGACAACCTCGTCAATTGACACACCTTTACCGTCAAAAGCCGACATCAAATTCATCGCCCAATTTTCAACGTCGCTCATTTTCATATTTTTTATCAATTGACTTCTGCCGTGAGAAGGCAAGTCAACAAACACCAAATTCGCATCATTTCTCAGGTGATAAGCCAGCGGAATCATCCCGTGAAAATCGCCACCAATGCCGTGAATTAGCAAAATAGTTTTATTCGAGCTGCCTTGATAAAAATAATAAGCAGTTTTCACGCCTCCGACGTCCATAAAGCCGCTTGATATTTCGCCCAAAAACTTATCGTACATTGGTAGCATATTCATTAAATTATATCATCACGGTATAATAAAATTATGAAGCTTTTCTCTTGGAACGTAAACGGTATTCGTGCAGTTATAAATAAGGGTGAATTCGCGAAGTTCATCGACACGTACAATCCAGATATTCTATGCCTGCAGGAAACTAAGGCCACACGAGATCAAGTTGAAATTGACCTACCGAATTATCACGAGCATTTCTATTCCGCCGCCAAAAAAGGTTACTCTGGCACGGCAATTTTCTCTAAAATCCCGCCCTTAAGCTGGCGTGACGGTTTTCCGCCAAATATTATTGAGCAATTTGACTTGACGGGTGACGAGTACGGCAATCCAGCTGACGAAGGACGAATTATTACCGCCGAGTTTGACGATTTTTGGGTTGTCAATTGCTACACTCCGAACTCAAAAGGGGATTTGAGCCGATTAGATTTGCGATATAAAAAATGGGACAAGGCAGTGTTGGCTTATCTGGAAGAGCTGGAATTATCAAAGCCAGTTCTTTACTGTGGCGATATGAACGTGGCGCATCAGGAAATTGACTTGGAAAATCCGAAACCCAACGTCGGCAAGCACGGCTTCACCGACGAAGAGCGGGAAGGTTTTCAGAACTATTTGGACGCTGGATTTACGGACACTTTCCGGGCGGCTTTCCCCGAAAAAACTGGCGCGTACACTTGGTGGACGCATTGGGCAAATGCCAGGGCGCGAAATGTCGGTTGGCGGATTGACTATTGGCTGGCGTCGCGTGAAATTGCAAATTGCGTTACTAATCCGCAAATTCATCCAGAACAAATGGGCAGTGATCATTGTCCGGTGAGCATTGAGGTAAATCTGTAATGGATATGAAATTTTGGCAAAAACAAGAGCCAGGGAAACCACTTTTTCCAGATGTCGAATGGAACAAGCCAGAACGACGCGACCAAGCGGGAAAATTAGGAATTATCGGCGGCAACAAATTAGGCTTTTTGGCGGTGGCAGAAAGTTATCAAGAATCCCTTAAAACTGGCGTGGGCGAAGCTCGCGTTTTACTCCCTGACGCCTTGAAAAAAAACGTTCCCGCGAATATGACCGACGTTTTATTCGCGCCGACAAACCAATCAGGAAGCCTGGCGAACGAAGCGCTCGCTGAAACTTTGGCGTTGGAAAGATGGGCAGACGTATTGCTATTATGCGGCGACGCCGGGCGAAATAGTCAAACAGCAATTGTCTATGAAGAATTGATCAAAAAGTCAGAAATTCCCGTCGTGCTGACGCGAGATGCAATTGACCTTGTACAGAATAGTTTTCAGGAAATTCTGGACAATCCGCACGTGGTTTTCGTGACAAGTCTGGCGCAAGTTCAGAAAATATTCCGCGCAATTTTTTATCCAAAAATGATTACGTTCAGCATTCAATTGTCGCAACTCGTCGAAGCGCTTCACAAATTCACCATCACATATCCCGTAACAATTTGCGTTTTTCATGCCGACAATTTAATAATCGCCCACAGCGGAGAAGTCGTCACCCAAAAATGGGACGCACCAATGGCAATTTGGCGGGGAACCGTCGGCGCCCGCGCCGCAAGCTACTTGATTTGGTCGCCGAAAGCGCCGCTAGCAGCAATCAGCACTGCTATCTGCAAAATGTAGCCTCGCATAAATATATGCTTGACATTACGTACAATTAGTTGTATTATACTACCAAGCTTTCGCGACTTATCAAAGGGCGAAGGTAGCCCTTGGTCGCGAGAGTAAAAGCACTTCTCGAAAGGAGGTGAAAGTGATGCGTCGCAAAATTGATATGATTATTAGCAAGATTATCAGCAGGATTATCATTAATGCTGCAGAAACGACCGATAAGATCATTTCTATGCTTTACTATCGGGTCGCGCTCTACGCATGTGATTTTAGCATTCGCGAGACTGACCGCGATTAAAATTGCCGAGTGGCTTAGAGCCCGCAGAAAAAAGGAAACAGCTCGTCTAGAAGGCTATAAAGCCTCGGCTAGCGCCTTTCTGTGGGCTGTTTTCTTTGCATAAAAAATCGCCCAAAATGGACGATTATCACCTGAAGCTGCCTCTGGTACCGCGGGCCGGACTTGAACCGGCACGAGCTATTGCTCACCAGATTTTGAGTCTAGCGCGTCTACCAATTCCGCCACCGCGGCACAAGAGAACGCTTCAAGCTACCGTATGATTGTAACACAACTAGCGATTTCTCACAAGCACGACTTTTATTTGACATCAATTTGACGTATAATAGAAGGAGTTATGTATCCGACGGATGATCAATCAAACGGTCGAGTGGGCATGCCGGTATCAGATCAGCGCCGATCTCTCACGCCGCCAACTCGCGACTCAGCAGCCTCACGAAATGCCGCTGCTGATGTTATTCGTGGGCAACTTGACGCTATTTATTCCAGAACAGAAGAACAGAATTCTGCGCCAGAAAAAGCTCAGGCGCAGCCATTTTCCGTTCAATTACAACCAAAACCCGAAGTCAGGTCAGAACAGCCCAAGGTGCAAATCTCCAAATCTCAGCAAGCTTCAACAACACCACAACCAGAGCTAAAAAAAGACACCGTCAATCACGCTATGAGGACGGCGCCAATTGCCCAAACTCAAATTCAGCCAAAGCCACAAATTAGCAATTCCGCCCCCGCAAACCAAACCGCTCAAACTCAAAATTCAGCTATTCACACTCAAGTTTCAGCCGACCAGTGGAAGCAATACCACAGTGCTTGGCAGAAATATTATCAGATGTATTACGAGCGTTACTATGCTGGCGACATCGCGGCAAAAAACCGTGAAATTTCTCGATTGACGAAGGAAAATCAGAATATCACGCCCGTAGTCAGCGCAGACGAGCCTCTAGACCCACAAAAAGCAGCCATAAAAGAACTCCGCAGTCAAATTCAGCAAAAAGTTCGCGACTCCGCTAATAAGGTGAAAAAATCCCGACATTTTGTTCCGGCGATTGCTGGATTATCGGTGCTATTAGTCTTCATGTTTTTGCAATATAACCGCATTATTTTCGGCGCGGTCGCAGCCTACACGACGCCAGGTGCAATTAACCCACAAAACATCATCGTTGACGCCTCCACCGACGTAATTGTCGGACCTGAACCTAGGATTATCATCCCAAAGATTAACGTTGATGCGCCAGTCATTTACGGCGCCGCCAGCGACACAAAATCGCAATCAAAAGCCATGGAGAAGGGGGTAGCTCACTTTTCAATTCCTGGCGCCAGCGCCGTGCCAGGCGAAGTCGGAAATGCCGTATTTGCCGCACACTCCAGTAACGACGCTTTTGCTGGTGGCGATTATAAATTCGTCTTCGCTCAAAATGAAAAGTTGGTCAAGGGCGATATTATTTACATGAATTACAACGGGAAACGCTACACTTATAAAATAACATCAACAGAAGTTGTTATGCCGACCGAAGTTTCAAAAGTTCAGATTAATACAGATAAGCCAATGCTGACGCTTGTAAGCTGTGTGCCTTTAGGAACCGCAGAAAAGCGACTTCTTATCTTCGCGGAACAAATCAGCCCAGACCCTAGCAAAGCTACCGCGACTTCAGAATCCAGCTCGAATCGGCAACAGAGCAACAACTCAAATATCCCAGGAAAACCCGAGCCGACTTTGCTTGAGAAATTATTCGGTGGTCGATAAACTAGCTATTTAATTAAATAACCCAACAGATCCATTGTCCATATTCATTTTACTCAGGACAACTTTTCCAGAAGCGTTGGTCGTCAATCCATAAACGTATCGCTGGTTCGAGGACAAAACAGAATCCAAACCAGGCTTAACGTCTATCAACGTATGAGCGTTCGTGCCGTCAAACTCGCGAATCTCCATTTTTCCCGACGCAGAAACGCTACGAATATAGAAGTTGTCAAGCCACTTCACTTCCTGCGCCACGCCGATGTTAAACGCGCTCGACAATTCTTTACGCTCCAAATCATAAGTCTGCAATGTCGCGCCGTTTTGCACCACGATAAATCGCCCAGCATTGTCCATCATTACGTTCGTAATCGCATTATCAGTCTTAATAATCTTCGCCGTTTTCAAGAATTCTTTTTGGCGATCCTTAGAATCTGAAATATCGCCTCTGTAAATTGTCATATTTTTACCATCAGTCAAAACCACGGTGTCTTTATTGAAATAGCGAGAAGTTCGAATTACTGGGGTAGAATTAGTAGCAAAAGTGCCAATCACAAACGGCTCTTTCCAATCTCGTTTCCAAATTCCTGCCACTTTTTTACCGTCAATAACAGCCAGGTAGGACAAACGATCGTCGCCGTAAAGCTTGAAAGATTCGACGCCAGTCAAAATTGGGCTAGAAATTGTCGAGCTATCAAGGTCAACTCGCCTCAATTCGCCAGTTTCCTGCAAGGCGTAAACCGTGTGCGCGCCAGTTCCCGCAAAGCTGATTTGCTTAATTGCAAAACCAGTCATAGCCGTTACGTCGGTAATTTTCTCCGGATTTTCTCTGTCAAAAACTAGCCACTGAACACCCGTAGTGTTATTTTCTGCTGGATACGAATGCTTCACCAGCGCGTAACGAGAATCGCGGTCCCACTCCGACACGGTAAACGTATGATTGTCAGAAGACAGGGAATAGCCAGCCAAAACGCTCGTGCTTAGTGCATGTTCCGTAAATTTCTCCTTATCTTTGTTCGTGTCGCGAATGTCGCCAATTGTCAGAATCGGAGTTTTATCCTTAACGCCAAATCCCATCAAGAAATTACCAGCTGGCGATAGAGAAACGGATTGTAATGAGTCGAACGTTTTTACTTCGGTGGTTTCGCGTTTCGTCGGAATTAATCTGGCGTAATTCAGATTCGTAACGGTATCAGATTTAATATTTAGCGTTTTTTGCCACGGTTCGTATTTATCCAATTTCATCGAAAAAGTGTGTTTGCCAGGAAGAACAGTGCTTTTCGTCGGAGTGCGGCGCAGCTCCATATCGTCAACATAAACCAGCGCCCCGCCAGGATGTGATTCATATTGGACAAGTCCAGTTTGTTGCAATTCTTTCGTGTTTGGATCAAACGTATAGCCGAGCATTCTAAACGTCAAAAACGTAAGAAGAATTATAAGTGATAATGTCATCAGCGTGTACACAAAGGTCCGCCGCGCGAGCTCTTTAGTGCGATTCTTTTTCTGGTACATAATTACGGAAATTATAACATATTTTTACACTTGAAAAAACCTTAGGCGATTTGTAATATAATATACAGGAATAAACATTAGGGGGATTAATGGCAAGTAAAAACTACGTGGTTATCAATGGACGAGCTTACAATACTATTACCGGAATGGTGATGGATGATATTAAGATTGAAAAATCTGAAATAGAAAAAGAACAATCAATCAGTAAGCGCGGCACATCCGTATCAAATATTCACGCCGCACACGTTCAGAAATCCAGCACATTGAATCGTCGGCACGTTAAAATGCCGCAGCATACGCCATTGGCTGCCAAACCCCAGAAAGCTCGCGTCGACGTGAAACAACATGTCGCCGTGAAGAAGTTTTCTACGCCAATTGTCAGTAAGCCAGCTCCTCAGAAAATTGCTATTAACCGCCCAGCCGAAACTCACCCCGTTACTCGTCGCGCCCAGCAAAGACCTCTTAGCGTTGACACCAAATTGCGAAAAGAACGCCAGCCTCTGGCTATGAATAACAATCCGCTTGTCGCCGTCGCCCCGCAAAAAATAGAAAAACCAGTTGCAAAAACCGCTCATCAATTGAAAAATGAAGCAATTGAGAAAGCTTTGTCGAATGAAATTATTAGCAATAAAAAAGCACGTCGACGCCAGAAAAAGGGCGGCACATTACGTTGGTTGAATACGTTTTCTGTTGGTTTTGCGGTGATGCTGCTTGGTGGCTATTTGACCTACTTAAGTATGCCAAATATCTCCATAAAAATGGCAGCCGTTCAATCGGGAATTGATGCCAAATACCCAGGCTACAAGCCAGACGGCTACGCCTTAAGCGGCCCTATCAAATTCAAATCGGGCGAGGTCTCTATGAAATATGCCTACGCCGACGGAAGCTCAGGGTACACCATAACCCAGCAAAAAAGCGGCTGGAATTCGTCAGCAGTGAAAGAATTCTTCTCTGAAAAGCACAAGAATCCGAACACCACGATGATCGACGGATTGACAATTTACAGCGGCGGAAAAGAAGCGGCTTGGGTGAACGGCGGAATTTTATATCAAATCAGCGGCGACGCAAACCTCTCAAGCAGCCAAATTGAAAAAATTGCCACTAGTCTGTAACTCATCAGATAACGTGCTATAATTTACTCATGACTATTAGAACTCGTTTTGCGCCAAGTCCGACTGGCTATATTCACTTAGGCAACGTCCGCACCGCGCTATACACATACCTTGTTGCCAGGGCGCATCAGGGAGATTTCATCTTACGCATTGAAGACACGGACCAAGCTCGGTTCGTTGAAGGCGCGGAAGAAATGATTTTAGAAACTCTAAATTGGCTAGGGCTAAATTGGGACGAGGGGCCAAATCTTAACAATCCAAAAGAAGAGTCTGGCAATTTTGGTCCATATCACCAAACAGATCGCCGTGATATTTACATAAAATGGGCGAAGAAAATGATTAGCGAAGGGCTAGCTTACGCCGATCCGTACACGCCTGAAGAAGTGCAAGTTTTCCGCGACAAAGCCAAGGCTGAAAAGCGAGCATTCTTATACCGCGACCATCGTCCAGAAAATCCGCCAGAGTGGCAACTTGGAATGCCGCTACGCTTCAAGGTTCCGGAAATTAAGCGATATTCCTGGACGGATGCCGTTATGGGCGAGTTGTCAGCCGGGCCAGAAGCCTTGGACGATTTTATTCTCATCAAAGCAGACGGACTACCAACTTACAATTTCGCGCACATCATTGACGATTTCGAAATGCAAGTCACGCACGTGATCCGCGGCTCAGAATATATTGCCAGCACGCCTAAATATCTATCGCTTTACGAAGCGCTTAAAATTACGCCACCAATTCTGGCGCACGTGCCACATATTATGGCGCCATCGGGAAATAAAAAACTTGGCAAGCGTGACGGTGCTAAAAGCGTGACTGAATATCGATCAGAAGGAATTTTGCCAGAAGCGATGCTTAATTTCTTAGCGCAACTTGGCTGGAATGATGGTACGGAGCAGGAAATTTTTAGTAAAGCCGAGCTGATTGAAAAGTTCTCACTCGACCGCGTTCAAAAATCTGGCGCGCGATTTGACGAACAACGACTTATCTGGCTGAACGGTCAATGGATTCGCTCGCTTAGTTTGGACGATCTTTATTCTCGCTGCCAATCATTCTGGGGTGACGAAGCCAAAGGCGCCGATGAATCATATAAAAAGCGCGTTCTGGAATTGGCGCAAGATCGCTTGAAGACATTGCAAGATTTGCCAAAGTTAACGAGCTATTTCTTCGTCGAGCCTGAAATTGACACGGAATTGATTGACGGAAATAAGCAACTTCGCAAATTGACCGACGACGAGCGACGAGACTTATTGTCAATTGCTCGCCAAGAATTCGAGAAAATTACAGATTGGACGCCAGAAACAATTCAGAATTGCCTTAATGAATTACTAGAAACGACAGGGCAGAAGCCGGGGATTTTGTTTAGTCTGGTGAGAATTGTGACGACGTGGGCGCCGTTTAGTCCGCAACTTAACGACACGCTGGCGCTAATTGGCAAGGAAAAAACTCTGCAAAGAATCGATAATTATCTACAGAAATAGTTTATTCGTGCGCCGAAAATGCTATACTAAGCATAAGCATGAATGTTGAAAAAATAGATAAATCAGGACAAAAAAAGAACGCTCGCTGGGAGTCGTTCAAAGAATGGGTAAAAAAGCATATTCTGGCGATTGTGCTCGTGGTGAGCGCGATGGTTATCGCTGGAGTTTTCATAATTGCAATTCACTCCATAAAATACGAGCAGACCGCTAGCGTGGAGCTGAAATTGCCAGCCAAAAAACCTGCGCCGAAGAAGTTTTATTCGCCATTGACTGGAATGGAAATCGCGAATGAGGCCGCCGCAAAGTTGCCCGTAACTGGCGTGATGATTGAGAATAGTCCAGCCGCCAGACCACAGTCAGGACTGAAGAAAGCCGGCGTGGTTTACGAGGCCGTGGCGGAAGGCGGAATTACTAGGTTTTTGGCGCTGTACCAGGGAGATAAACCCGCGTTGATCGGTCCAGTGCGGAGCTTAAGATTGTACTATTTGAGCTGGGCGGCGCCATACCAAGCATCAATCGCGCACGTTGGCGGAAGTCCCAACGCTTTATCTCAAGTCAGAAACGGCAACTATCGCGACATCGACCAGTTCTTTAACGACGGATCATATTGGCGATCTCGCGACCGCTACGCGCCGCACAACGTCTATACTTCAGGAGAGAAGCTTGACCAATTGAACAGCGCAAAAGGTTATAACAATTCTGAGTTCACCAGCTTCGCGCGAGAAGACGGCAAGCCTGTTGAATCGCCAAACGCCACATCTGTAAACATAAACCTCAGCGGCTCACTCTACAACACCTCATACACTTACGACAAGGCGTCAAATTCTTACCTCAGGAGTATGGCTGGCTCGCCACATACCGATAGGGAAGAGGGGCAAATTGCTCCAAACACCGTTGTAGCTATGGAAGTTGGCGTTGAAGCTCGGGCTCAAAATTACGATGGCTACGAAGATGTCAAAACGACAGGATCCGGCAAAGCTTACATTTTCCAAAACGGCACAGTCGCCACTGCCACTTGGTCAAAAGCGGACATCAATTCGCCGCTTAAATTGATAGACGAATCCGGAAAAGACATCGCCTTAAGTCGCGGACAAACATGGATTGCAGCCTTCACGCCAGGAAGAGGAAGTGTTTCATGGCAATAGATCCGACATCTAAAACCTTGCGCGAATACAAACAATATTATTACCGAAAAGTCATATTAGTCCTATTATCAGCGAGCGCCTGCATCATATTAGGACTGGGAATCGCGCTCCACTTTACGGCAATTTCCATATTCCAGCTAAATTTCTGGATTATCATTTTAATTACCGCTATTTTGCAAATCCTATTTTCAATTTCTATCGTTAAAATCATCGCTGCGCCGCTTAATAAAATTCTGGCGGCGCTTTCTCATAAAATTGGCGAACCGACGGCCGACACTCCGCCAAATCCCAACGATAAACGCTACGAAAAAACTGGATTTAAGACGGCGCTTCAGGCGATTTATGGCGATTATCAACCAGAACAAAAACCAGCTAGCGACAATGACAAGCCAAAAATCCCGCTCACTCAAGCTCTAAATCAAGCCAGCACTGGCGTCGTGATTCTTAATTCTAATCAGGAGATTATCTTCGCC